>JAIDOO010000099.1 GCA_029063275.1 Clostridia bacterium | reverse complement strand
GTAATTGGGAAGTGAATTTTGCCCGATTTTAGCCCAAAACAGGTGTTTTTGTGCGTTGTTTACAGTTCATAGTCTATTTTGTTAATTTCTTGCAGGATATACTCTTGTGAGTACGTTGTATAGCCTCTGTCCACTCTCGAAGTCTTAACATCTGCGTCAAATTCGTGCCCTACCCATTTCATGACAAGTTCGGGATTACAACCACATTCTTTTGCTCTCGTAATGAAGCTGTATCGCAGTTCGTGAATATGCCTGTCGGGGAAAATCCGTTTCAGCGCGTCGCGTATGGTATAGCGGTTAGTCGCTTTTGCTTGCTCTAAATCGATTAACGGCAAAACTTTTCTCAGCATAGGCGATATGGGAATCTGCCTTATTACTTTTGCATAGCCTTTTCTTGTCTTTTCCGATTCGCAGTAAATAAAAGCATCGTCGTAGGTTATCGTTTCCAGCTCGCCCACACGCATACCAGTATAGAGTAGGGTAAGAATAGCGGAATTTCCTGCGTAGTGCGGATTATCTTTACAGAAGTCGATAATCACTTTCTCTTCGGCTTTGGTAAACGCCTTGCCTTTCTTGACTTCGTAATGTGAAAGCACGATTTTACTCATAGGCGTCTTAATGCCGTAGTCCTCGACGATTACGTCAAATATTGCAGACAGCAATAATTTCAGTTTCTGCGCCGTGCGGTTCTTGCCGTCGTCCGTCAGTTCAAACAGAAAGTCCTGAATGTCCTTTCGCGTTATCTCGTTGACGTGGTAATGACCGAACTTCGGCAGAATATTTCTTGTAAGCAAGTTGACGTAACTTTTGTAAGTGGTCTCTTTAACCGTTTGCTTCTTGACTTTCAGCCAATCGTTTATAAAGTCTGCGAATAGGGGATAGCCTGCGTTTTGCTTTGCCTTTTCTGTTGCAAGCAGCTTGTCCAAGAATTTTTGTCTCATTATATCGAAGCTCTTGGACGCAACCTCGATATTGTAACCGTCTCTGCGGAACCGTGCCTGATACAGACCGTCCACGTAGCGGTAGGTTACTATTTTGTCGTTGATGGTAAATAGTTTCTTTAAGTAGTCGGGCATAGAATTTATCTCCTGTTTTTTGAATTTGATAAATCCGTTTGTGCCGTTCTCCTTAAAATCAGCTTTTGTTTCCCTTTTGGTTAGTTGTTTTAATCTGTCCAGAGTTATGCTTTCCGAAGCCGCTTTCAATATAATTTGCGTAACCTCGTCCCGCTCGTTCTCGGAGGGTATGTACTTAATTGCGTTTAAAACTTTTTGTAATTCAAAGTCTGTCAAGTATCCTTATTCGGACAGGCGGTTTTTTTATTTTACCGCGCCCTTATAGTTCAGAATACTATGTTCTCTTTTCAAAACTGTTTTC
>JAIDOO010000098.1 GCA_029063275.1 Clostridia bacterium | reverse complement strand
TACCACCGCCTTAACCTGCCGCCGCGCCGTATGGTGCGGCGGCAAGCTTAAGAGAGGTTCTCTGCATCCGCATTTGCACGGATATCAGATGACGTGGTCTAAAAAATTGCAACAAAAAAAGTGTGGCTCCTAAGAGACACACTCTGCTATGTAATATCTCTTAGGTTACCACACCATTCACATACGTACTCCCAATTTCATAAATTCCATGCAAATGCGGTGCAATGCATCCAATGGTTACGCTAAAAAGAGATTACTTGTATAAAGAGATATACTTCGCCAAATATAAGGAAAAGCCAATCTCTTTTTTTCGTAATAATGAAAAAAATTTATGAAATTGTAGTTTTGTGGTACGTAAAAAATTACGTGAATAATGTGGTATAGAGATTATATCACAGCAATTTTTATATTTCAAGGCTTTTTGACAAAATTTTTAAAATTGTGGTTTTCCACTTTTTGGACCACTATATATTGTGTATATTGTAATTTTTTGGCAAAAAAAAATTGAGGGCGCGGACTTTTTGTCCGCGCCCTCATACTTAAGAGAGGTTTGGATAAACTTATTCTTCTTCGGGAAGATCCACGTTGTGGAAAACTTCCTGAACGTCGTCAAGCTCTTCAAGCTTGTCCAACATTTTTTTGAACGTTTCTAATTTATCGCCGTCCAAAGTTACGTAATTTTGCGGTATCATTTTGACTGCCGCCTCTAAAAAAGTTACGTTTTTGCTCTCGAAAAACTTTCTTGCGGAAGAAAATTTTTCGGGCGCGGTGTATACCTCGTAAACGTCGTCAAGAGTTGTATAATCGTCGGCTTCAGCTTCAAGGCAGTATTCCATTATAGCGTCCTCATCCAGGGCAACCGTACGCTCAATTACGAAAACGCCTTTTGAATCGAACATATACGAAACACAGCCCGTTGCGCCCATCTGACCGCCGCATTTTGACATTGCCGAGCGAACGTCGCCCGCCGTTCTGTTTACGTTGTCTGTAAGGGTCTTGATAATTACCGCCGAACCGGAAACACCGTAGCCTTCGTATGTGAGTTCCTTATAGTCCTTGTCGCCAAGCTCGCCCGCCGCTTTTGCAATCGAACGCTTAATATTGTCGTTGGGCATATTTGCCGCTTTTGCTTTTGCTATTACGTCCGCAAGCTTGGAGTTTGTATCTGGATTGGGGTTGTTTTTTGCGGCAACAGCAAGCTCTCTGCCAAGCTTAGTAAATATCGCACCGCGCGCGGCGTCGGTCTTGCCTTTTTTTGCAGCTATATTGTGCCATTTTGAATGTCCTGACATATATTTACCTCTTTATTTAAGATTTTTGAGCGCGTACATTGCAATTCCCGCCGAAACTGCGGCGTTTAAGCTTTCGCACGTGGCGCGCATAGGGATTTTTACGGTAAAGTCTGCGCGAGCGGAAACCTCGTCGGAAATTCCCGAGCCCTCGTTGCCAATGCAAAGGCAAAACTTTTTCGGCGGAGAAAATGTAAAAATATCCTCGCCGTTCATATCCGCACAAACAAGCGGAACACCGCTTAAAATACCGAAAATTTTATCGCGGTCGGCGCGGTAAAGATTTACGCGGAATACGCCGCCCATACTGGCGCGGACCGCTTTCGGCGAATACGGGTCGGTGCAGTTGATAAGATAAATATCTTCATAACCTGCCGCGTTAGCCGTGCGGATAACCGTTCCGAGATTCCCAGGATCCTGCAAACAGTCCAAAAGCAGACAATCGCCTTCGGGGGCTTTTAACTGCGTCTTTGGAATTTGCACAACTGCCAGAACCCCCTGCGGGGTAGCTTCGGTTGACACGCTTTTGAAAAGCTCGTCAGATACGACTACGGGCTCCGAATACCTGTCCTGCCATTTTTCGGTGCAGATAATTTTATCGATTTTACAACCCGCGGAAATGCACTCTTCCACGCTCTTCACACCCTCGACAATAAAAAGATTTAGACTTTGTCTGAATTTTTTGTCGGCGAGCGATTTTACCGTTTTTATTACGGGGTTGGATTTTGAAGTCAGTATCATATAAAAAATTAAGCCTTATAAAAAGGCTTAAATTTAAATTATAACGCTTGCTTTGCCTTTGCCGCAAGTTCAGCAAAAGCCTTAGCGTCGTTTACTGCAAGCTCGGCAAGAATTTTTCTATTGAGGTTTACTCCGGCATTTTTAAGACCGTGCATAAATTTGGAATATGAAAGTCCGTTAAGTCTTGCAGCCGCATTGATACGGGCAATCCAAAGACTGCGCATATCGCGCTTTCTAAGCTTTCTGCCGATGTAAGCATAGTTTAAAGACTTCATAACCGCCTGACGGGCGATTCTGTAAGACTTGGATTTATTGCCGAAATAGCCTTTTGCAAGGCGGAAAATCTTTCTACGCTTTTTTAAAGCGGTAACACTTCTTTTAATACGCATTGTGCCGTCCTCCCGTTAACCTTTATAAGGAATCATTGCTTTTACGTTGGATTCCTGTGTAGATGAAACAAGCGTATTCTGACGCAAATTTCTCTTTCTCTTTCTGTTCTTGGTTTCTGCTTTGTGGTTTTTGCCGCCGTGGGGTCTTTTAACCTTACCTGTTGCGGTAAGCCAAAAACGCTTTTTACTGCCGCTGTGCGACTTCTGCTTAGGCATATATTTATCCTCCAAATGAAATAATTTACGGTTTTGATTTAAGATTTTGCCGGTGAGAGAAACATTATGATATTTCTTCCCTCGGTGGCGGGTTTTTTGTCCTGAACCGCCTTGCCGCCAAGTCCTTCAAAGAAATCTTCCATAACCTTTACGCCCTGATAGGCGCGGGCGTTTTCACGTCCCTTCATTCTTATGGAAACCTTGACCTTGTTGCCGGCTTCTAAAAATTTAAGGCATTGTTTGGTTCTTACCGCAATATCGCCGACGTCTATAGTCATAGAAAGGCGGATTTCCTTAATCTCGACAACGGTTTGATTTCTGCGATTTTCCTTTTCTTTTTTAGACTGCTCGTATTTAAATTTGGAATAGTCCATAATTTTGCATACTGGCGGTACGGCGTTAGGGGAAATTTTAACCAAATCGAGCCCTTCGTCGTCGGCAAGGCGCTGAGCTTCACGGCTGGACATTACGCCCACCATTTCGCCGTCGCTGCCGATTAATCTTACCTCTTTATCGCGGATAGCTTCGTTGACCGAATATAAGTCCTTTATAATTTTTTACCTCACAATATTTTTGCCGAAAAAATCGGGTTGCAAAGCAACCCGATATAATGCGAACATAAAAAGCCCGAAAGCTTAAAGTAACATTATTTGCCTTAAAGTATCCTGTAAGGCGAAAGGGGTTAGCCTTTGCTTAACATAAATTATAATACACTAAAATAATTTACTTGTCAACCGTTTAAATTGATTTTTTAAAAGATAATTTTATTGTCGTTTTCTTCTACTACCGTATTTACGAAGTCTACGAGCGAAACCGTCTGCTTTTCTTCTACCCCGCGCTTATTTACGTTGACGGTCTTATCCTCTACCTCTTTATCTCCGACAACCAACACGTAAGGAACTTTTTCCATTTTTGCTTCGCGGAGCTTGTAACCGATTTTTTCATTGCGCTTGTCAATTTCACAGCGGATACCTTTTTCTCGCAAAGCGTTTGCAACCTCTTCGGCGTAATCGAGCGTTCTGTCGGTTATGGGCAAAATCTTTACCTGCCTGGGGGCAAGCCATACGGGGAATTTGCCTGCGTAATGCTCTATCAAAATACCGATAAACCTTTCAATCGAGCCGTAGATAGCGCGGTGAATCATAATGGGACGGTGCTTCATACCGTCTTCGCCGATGTATTCCAGTTCGAATCTCTGGGGCATCTGGAAGTCAAGCTGAATGGTTCCGCACTGCCACGTTCTGCCTATGCTGTCCTGGAGATGGAAGTCGATTTTAGGTCCGTAGAACGCACCGTCGCCCTCGTTGAGCTCGTATTCCAAATTCAAATCGTCCAAAGCGGCTTTGAGCGCGGCGGTTGCCGTGTTCCAGTCCTCTTCACTGCCCATACTGTTTTCGGGGCGGGTTGAAAGCTCGATTTTATATTTAAAGCCGAACTGCTTATAAATTTTGTCGGTCAAGCGCACAACGCCCTTGATTTCGTCGGTAATCTGCTCGGGCAACATAAATATGTGCGCATCGTCCTGGGTAAAACAACGGACACGGAAAAGTCCGTGAAGCTGTCCGCTCTTTTCGTGGCGGTGAACAAGTCCGAGTTCTGCCGCGCGCAAAGGTAAATCCTTATAGCTGTGAGGAGCAAGTTTGTATACGAGCATACCGCCGGGGCAGTTCATGGGCTTAACCGCGCAATCCTCGCCGTCGATAATAGTTGTATACATATTGTCTTTATAATGGTCCCAGTGTCCTGAATTTTCCCAAAGCGAGCGGGTAAGAATTATAGGCGTCTGAATTTCGACGTAGCCCTCTTTGCGGTGCAGTCCGCGCCAGTAGTCTACAAGAATATTTTTGAGAATCATTCCGTCGGGAAGGAAGAAAGGAAATCCCTTGCCCTCGCCCATAAGCGCAAAAAGCTTCAACTCTTTGCCCAGCTTTATATGGTCGCGCTTTTTAGCTTCTTCAAGCATAGTGAAGTACGCTTCCATTTCATCCTTTTTCGCAAACGCAACGCCGTATATTCTGGTAAGCATTTTATTCTTTTCGTTTCCGCGCCAGTACGCGCCCGCAATCGATATAAGCTTAAACGCTTTGATTTTTCCCGTTGAGGGCAGATGGGGTCCGCGGCAAAGGTCTGTAAAGCTACCCTGCTTGTAGAATGAAATAGGCTCGTTTTCGGGCAAATCTTCGATAAGCTCGATTTTGTATTTTTCGCCGTACTTCTTCATAAGCTTGACTGCTTCCTTTCTGGGAAGCTCAAACCTTTCAATCGGGGTGTTAGCCTTGATTATTTTAAGCATTTCGCTTTCGATTTTAACAAAGTCGTCCTGCGTTATCGGCGTATTGAAATCAACATCGTAATAAAAGCCGTTGTCTATTACCGGACCGATAGCAAGATTGCAAGTGGGAAAAATATTTTTAAGCGCCTGCGCCAAAACGTGCGCGCAGGTATGGCGGTAAACTTCAAGCCCCTCTTTGTCTTTTAGCGTTACGATTTCAACCTTTTCCCCGTCGCTTAATTTTTCAGACAGGTCGCAAAGCTTTCCGTTAATCTTTGCGGCTACTGCCGAACGCGCAAGACCATCGCTTATTTTAAGCGCGGCGTCCTGACAGGTTGCACCGTTGTCAAGTTGGATACTTCCGTTCTTCAAAAAAATTTCCATAATTTATCTCCCAAAAAAATAGCCTTAAACAAAAACTTCGGGTTTTTGTTTAAGGACGCAAAATTTATTTATGCGCGGTTCCACCTTAATTGCCGCAAAGTTGCGGCCTCTTTTAAGTTACGCAAAAATCTGCAAAGTGGTTTCCCGTTGTCCTCTAAATTATGCGGCTCGCAGCATATGCCACACTCTCTGAAAATTTATCGGCGGTACTTGTCTTTATTTCTGCGTACTGATATATTATTACAATTTATCGCTTTTGTCAACAACTTTAAAACGCGTTTAGCATTAAAATATTTGCCAACTTTAAAAGGAATATGTATAATAATTAGTAACTAAATTTCAGGAATAAAGAACTATGGCGTATACCGATTTTAAAGCAATTGAAACAAAGTGGATAAAGTATTGGGACGAAAATAAAACCTTTCATACCGATTTGCACGATTTTTCAAAACCCAAATATTACGTTTTGGATATGTTCCCCTACCCTTCGGGCGCGGGACTGCACGTAGGACACCCCGAGGGCTATACCGCAACCGACATTCTTTCGAGAATGAAAAGAATGCAGGGCTACAATGTGTTGCACCCTATTGGTTTTGACAGCTTCGGTCTGCCTGCCGAGCAGTTTGCCATAAAGACGGGAAACAACCCCGACGGCTTTACGCAAAAAAATATAAAAACCTTTACCGAGCAGTTGAAAATGCTTGGACTTTCTTACGACTGGGATCAGACAGTTTCAACCTGCGACCCCTCCTATTACAAATGGACTCAGTGGATTTTCAAACAGCTTTGCAAGGACGGTCTTGCACGGTATGAAGAAATGCCCGTAAACTGGTGCGAAGAGCTTGGAACCGTTCTTGCCAACGACGAAATTATCGACGGAAAAAGCGAGCGCGGCGGCTATCCAGTTGTGCGCAAAAATATGAAGCAATGGGTAATTGATATCAACAAGTACGCAGAAAAGCTTTTAAAAGGGCTTGACGGACTTGACTGGCAGGAGCCGTCTAAAATCGCTCAGCGCAACTGGATAGGAAAATCCGAGGGCGCAAACGTTGATTTTAAAGTAGACGGTACTGACACGTCGTTTACCGTTTTCACCACAAGGTGCGATACCCTCTTCGGCGCAACATACTGCGTACTTGCCCCCGAGCATAAATTGATTGACAAAATCACAACCGAAAGCCGGCGCGGCGAAGTTGAAAAATATAAAAAGATTTGCGCAAGCAAATCCGAGCTTGAACGCACCGATTTGAACAAAGACAAAACGGGTTGTTTTACGGGCGCGTATGCTATTAATCCCGCTAACGGAAACAAAATCCCCGTCTATATTTCGGACTACGTTTTAACCTCTTACGGTACGGGCGCAATTATGGCGGTACCCGCACACGACACCCGCGACTTTGATTTTGCAAAGAAATTCAACCTGCCTGTAATCCCCGTACTCGAGGGCGGCGACGTAATCAAAGAAGCCTTTACAGGCGACGGCAAACATATTAATTCGGAATTCTTAAACGGGCTTGACAAAAAGCAGGCTATTGACAAAATGTCAGCCTGGCTTGAAGAGCGCGGCTTAGGCAAAAAGACGGTAACCTATAAACTGCGCGAATGGATTTTTGCGCGCCAGAGATACTGGGGCGAACCGCTGCCCGTCGTTCACCTCGAAAACGGCGAAACCTATTTGCTTGACGACAGCGAACTCCCCCTCGTCCTACCCGAAATGGATGACTATAAAGCGCGCGGCGGCAACCCTCCCCTTGAAAACGCAAAGGACTGGGTGAACGTAAAAATCAAAGGCGTAAACGGCAGGCGCGAAACCACAACAATGCCGGGCTCGGCAGGGTCAAGCTGGTACTTTTTAAGATACTGCGACCCGCACAACAAGAACAAATTCGCCGACTACGAGCTGTTAAAGCACTGGATGCCCGTAGACTTTTATATGGGCGGAAAGGAACACCTTGTAGGACACCTTTTATACTCGAGATTTTGGAATAACTACCTTTTCGACAAAGGGCTTGTTCCCTATAAAGAGCCGTTCAAAAAACTGTTCCATCAAGGAATGGTTTTGGGCGAGGACGGAAACAAGATGTCAAAGAGTATGGGCAACGTAATTAACCCCAACGACATTGTCGACGAATACGGTGCGGACGTATTGAGAATGTACGAAATGTTTATGGGACCCGTTGCGGATACCAAGCCCTGGAACACCGCAAATATAGAAGGCGTTAAAAAATTCGTTGACAGAATTCACAGGCTGTACTGTGAAATGAACGCAATAACAAACGCGCCGAACAATAATCTTGAAAAGATTTATAACCAGACGGTTAAAAAAGTTACCGAAGATTACGAAGCGATGAAAATCAATACGGCTATTTCGCAAATGATGATTTTCGTCAACGCCGTATATAAAGAAATCGGCGACGGAAAAAATTTCCCCAAAGCCTACGCCGAAGGACTTATTAAGCTTCTGAACCCCGTTATACCCTTTATTACCGAAGAAATCTGGACGGCGGTTTTAGGGCACAAGAAAACTATTGCATACGAACCTTGGCCGACGTTTGACGAAGCTAAGTGCGGCGAAGATAACGTTGAATACGCCGTGCAGGTAAACAGCAAAATCAAAACAAAAATTACGGTTGCCGCAGATATGCCTGCGGACGAAATCGAAAAATTTGTTAAAGCGCACAACGATATTGCTCCCCTTATCGCAGGCAAGCAGATTAAAAAATTTATCCTCGTTCCCAAAAGACTGATAAATATAATATTGAAAAACGAAAAAAATCCTCTCACGAATAGCCTTTACAGGATTTATTTTTATAATTTAAATTGATTAGAGAA
>JAIDOO010000097.1 GCA_029063275.1 Clostridia bacterium | reverse complement strand
TATATAGCCTATACCCGCGCGCTGAAAAATCTTGCGCTTATAAAAAGTATTTAAAAAACTTCGGTTAAGGCAATAAATAAACGGTTATTAAAAAACGTACTTTACAAATAAAAAATTTAAACGGGATGAATTACTTATGGCGATAAATTCAAAAACAAAAACCAGAAAAAAACAGAACGACGTTATTGAGCTTGAGGGCGAGCTGTTAAACTCGGTAAGCTATTCTACTTACTATTGCAGAATGCCGCTTTTTACGACGTTCAGAATTTTCAACCGCGCGCAGGAAAATCTGCGCGGTATTACGGTTTCTATTACGGGTTCTACAAACCTTATAATACCCTCTGAAATATCCGTGGACGAAATCCCGCACGAAAGCAGTATGGAAATTTCGGCGGACAACCTTTTAAATCCCAAATATCTTTCCGATTTGGAAGATATAACCGAATGTATCGTACAGGTAAAGGTGAGCTGCGACGGCGAAGCTATATGCACCCTTAAAGCGGGCGTCGAGGCTCTGCCTATCGATTACTGGAACGGACTTTCGGGCAATGCCGAAATGCTTGCCTCGTTCGTCCGCCCCAAGCTTGCCGATTGCCAGAAAATTCTTGCCGAAGCCGGGCTTCAGCTCAGAACGTGGGGTTATTCCTCCGATTGGTCGGGCTATGCGGGAAACGATAAAAACGGCGTAAGAAACGCCGCCGCCGCAATCTATTCGGCAATACGCCGTCTGGATATAGAAAGAGTTGCGGGGGGAGATCTGACGGGCGCAGGCTCGGCGGGAGATATAAGCAAAATTTTGCAGGGCAAAAAGGCAACCCCGTTAGAGCTCGCACTGTTTGCCGCATCGTGCTTTGAAAGCACAAAGTTAAATCCCGTAATCGTCCTTGGCAAATCCAAGGTGGGAGTGGGCGTGTGGCTGTACGAAAGCTGTTTCTCTTCCCCCATACAGGACGATATGACCGTAATCGAAAGATACGTCGCTGACGGCGTAAACAATCTTGCCGTTATCGACGTGGACGATTTGTTCTCGCACAAAAACGCAAGCTTCACCACGAGTGAAGCGCATCTTGCTTCGTTCATAAAAAACGGCGCGTTTGAAATCTGCCTCGACGTAAGGCGTTGCCGTATAGGGGGCGTGTTCCCCCTGCCGTTAAAGGTAAAAACGGGAGCGGGCTACGAGCTTTTGGACGACAGCCAGCACTCTTACAACGAAAAACCCGCCTCGGTTATCGACGCGGGCAAATACGAGTTTGATAAAACCTTTTCAAAGGACAAGGGCTGGCAAAGAAGGCTTTTGGACTTGTCGCTGAAAAACAACCTTTTAAACTTCCGCTATCACAAGGACTGTCTGCACCTTCTTTCTGCAAATCTTTCGTCTTTTTGCGAAAATATCGAAGGCAGGGACTCGTTTTCGTTGCAGGCGAACAACGCGCAGATTAAGGACGCGGCTTTCTTCGGCGGCGCGGGTACGAGGAATTTAGACGAGCTTGTTTCAATTGAAATGAAAGCGGGCAAAATGCGCACATATTCCGGCGCGGAACATATTGCAGAGGTTTGCTCCTCGCTGATAAGAAAAGCCCGTTCCGTTGAAGAGGAAACGGGCGCCAAAACACTGTATCTTGCATTCGGCTTTTTGAAATGGCACGGCGCGAACGAAAAAGAGGACAAGTACGCGCCGGTAGCTCTGTTGCCCGTAAATCTGCGCAGAACGAAGTCCCAGACCGTATCTGTCGAGCTCGGCGACGGTTACGAGGTCAACACGACTCTGCTTGAATTTTTAAAGCAGGAGTTCGGAATTGACGTGCGCGGCGTAGAAGGCAAGGGCTTGAGCCCCAAGGAAATTCTTGCCGTGTTCCGTGCAAAAACCGCCAATATGAAGGGCTGGTTCGTATATGAGGACGTATATCTCGCGCAGTTCACTTTCGTTCGCTACGCAATGTGGGCGGACGTAAAAAATAACATTAACGAGTACAGAAAAAACCCTATAATTGCAAGCCTTTTGACTAACTCAAACAAGCTTGCCGAAAACAAGCTTTCGGGCGTCAGCGAGGACGAGAGCGAGCCTTGCGACGTAATTACGCCTTTGCCCTGCGACAGCACGCAGTACGCCGCCGTAGCGGAATCGGCAACGGGCACGACCTTCGTTTTGCACGGTCCTCCCGGAACTGGCAAAAGCCAGACGATTACGAATATAATAGCCAACGCGCTTTACAACGGGCGCAGGGTGCTTTTCGTTGCGGAAAAGCAGGCGGCTCTGCAAGTGGTTAAAAAGCGTCTTTGCGATATAGGCATAGGCGAGTTCTGTCTTGAACTTCACTCCGGCAAGTCGGCGGACAAGGGCGAAATTATCCGCAATATAGAAAACACTCTGGCGCTGACCGCCAATGCCGAAGGCGATAAATTCCGAGGCGCGGGTGAAAGGATAAAAGACGTCAGAAAAAGCTTAAAAGCCCCCCTTGACGCACTGCACAAAAAGCGCAGGCTGGGAGTATCGGTTTACGAGGCGATTGTTTACTATCTCCAGAATAAAACCGCACCCGAGCTTGTGAATATCGAAACCACTTTCTACGATACTCTCACAAAAGAACGCCTTGAAGAGTGCGAAAGTATGCTTATAACCGCGCAGGCGGCGGCGGAAGAGTGCGGCGGAGTTTACCGCTCGCCCTTCTCGGGAGTAAATCTTACCGTCTGCGACAGCGCCACAAAAAACGCCGTTCTTTGCTCGGCTGAGGTAGTGCTTGCGGAGCTTAAACACCTTAAAAATTATTTAGGGCTTTTCCTCGACACATTCAATCAGCGCGTAAGCACGTTTACTTACAAAAAACTTCAAAATCTTATTGAAATTGCTTCCGTTTTAAAAAGCGACGAGCTTTCGGAATTTTTCGATTACGACGAAGAAGAATTTTATAAATTCTACAACGCCAATCTGAGATACGACAGCGAAGTAAAGCACTGGCTTGCCAATTTCCGCTCGCTTCCCGATATTTCGAAGTTTGCACCGCTTATCGAAAGCGAGCTCGATAACTGGGGTGAAAATTACCGCTCGTCAAAGGTGCTGTTGGCGGTTTTGAAGAGGATTAACCGTTGCGCTTCGACCCCGTTGAAGGAAAAGGACGAGGTGGAATGGATTAAGCGCGCTTACGAGATCGAAGAGGCGCGGTCGCGTATTCTTTCCAATACCGATTTAAGCTCGCAGTTTTTAAGTATGGGCGGCGGTATCCACGACAGAAAGCGCGGGGAATTTTTACGCCCCCTGTACGATTTGCATAAGCTGTGTTCTAAGGTGTTTATGGACTACAATGCGGACGCTTTCAACAGCGTTTGCGTAAACGCTTCGGGCGGACAGCTTAAACCTTTGATTAACGGACTTATTTCGGCGGCGGTTACTTTTAATAAAAGTTGCGACCACTTCCTTAAAATCACCAAGACCGACAAGGACGATTGTCAGGAGCTGGATTTGTTCGAGTTCAACACCGGCAAGTGTTCGTCGCTTATAGACAATATCGATATGTTGCCTGCGTGGTGTATGTACAAAACCACGGCTAAAAAGCTGAACGACTGCGGACTTACGTTTATCACCGACGCAATGGAAAGCGGAAGAATAAGCGGCAAGCTTATTTTATCCTCGTTCAGGAAAAACGTTTACCGCAATTTTATCCAGACGAATATCCCCGCAGACGAAACTCTTTCGTCGTTCTCGGCAAACGTGTTAGACGCAACTGCGGCAAATTTTTCACAGCTTTTGGAAGAGTTTGCGTCGCTTACGCGTGAAAAACTGCGCTCGGATTTAATATCCAGACTTCCCGCAAAGGAAACCGAGGGACCGCTTGCGTTGGAGCTTATGACATTCCAGCGCAGTATAAAGGGCAATATGCGCGGTCTTAATCTGCGCACGCTGTTTACCGAAATTCCCGAGCTTTTGCGTGTGGTTGCGCCCTGCCTTTTAATGAGCCCCATAACCGTTTCGCAGTATCTGCCGCCGAGGTCCGATTTGTTCGATATCGTTATTTTCGATGAAGCTTCGCAGATGCCCACCTGCGAGGCGGTGCCCGCTCTCGCCAGGGCAAAGAGCGCGGTAATCGTAGGCGACCCCAAGCAGATGCCGCCCACATCGTTCTTCACCTCAAGCGGACAGGACGAGGACAACCCCGAAACGGACGATCTGGAATCGGTTTTGGATGACTGCCTTGCATTGGGTATTCCCGAAAAGCATCTTATCTGGCACTACCGTTCCAAGCACGAAAGTCTTATCGCCTTTTCGAATATCACCTACTATTCCAGCAGGCTTTGCACGTTCCCCTCGCCCGATACGCTTGAAAGCAAGGTTACCCTCAGATATATCGAGGACGGCACCTACGAGCGCGGCGCTACGAAGTGCAACCGCCTCGAAGCGGAGGCTCTCGTTGCCGAGGTTATCAGACGGCTTAAGGACGAACGCCTCAGAAATTCCAGTATAGGAATAGTAACTTTCAGCACGCCCCAACAGGTGTATATAGAAAGGCTTTTAAATAAAAAACTCATTTCAAGCCGTCTTGAAGGCGCGGCTTACGACAGGGAAGAGCCTCTCTTTGTAAAGAACCTTGAAAACGTGCAGGGCGACGAAAGGGATGTAATACTCTTTTCGGTGTGCTACGGTCCCGACCGCTACGGCAGAATTTCGCTGAACTTCGGACCGTTGAACCAGCTTGGCGGCTGGCGCAGGCTCAACGTCGCAGTATCGCGCGCAAGGGAAGAGATGATTGTTTTCTCGTCTATGCGCTACTCTATGATAGATATGTCGCGCACGACCTCGCGCGGCGTTGCAGGCTTGAAAGCCTTTCTCGAATTTGCCGAAAAGGGCAGGACGAACATTTCAGTCAAGAGCAACGAGGTTATTATCAACAAGCAGAGCATAGGCAAATTCGTTGCCGAGGAGCTTTCGGCTTACGGATATGACTGCCGTTGCGACGTGGGAGTTTCGGACTTCAAAATCGACGTCGCGGTAGTGGACCCCAAAAACAAGCACAACTTTATTCTCGCTGTGCTGTGCGACGGCAAGCAGGAATTTTCCGTCAAGGACAGGACGGTTATGCAAGTGCAAACCTTAAAGCGCGGAAACTGGAACGTCGTCCGTCTGCACTCGTTAAATTTCTTTAACAACCCCAAGCGCGAAATCAAAAAAATAAAGGACTATCTGGATAAGCTGACGTCAGGCGGATTGAGCCCCGCGCTCAACTTCAAAAAGCCTTACCGCTTTGCAAAAGCGGAGGCAAAACCGCAGACACCCGACTATATTTTAAGCGGCGAAAACGACGCCGATGTTATCAAAACCCTGAAGTCGGTTGTGGCGGTTGAAGAGCCTATTTCAACCCAGTTCCTTATGAAGCGCACCCTCGCGGTTTACGGCATTTCGAAATACGGCGTAAAGCTTGAAAGCAAGCTCCGTTCGCTTATCGATAAGTGCGCGTTCGAAAGCTGTACGATGTTGGGCACAGTTTACTACTTTAAGGCGGACAAATATTCGGGCTTTGACAGGTACCGTGTGGAAGAGGGTGCGGCAAGCCAACGCACCGCAGACACCGACTTTACGCCTTTTGACGTAATTTCGCTTGTTAAGAGTATTTTACTGAATAAGGTCAGCGTGTACGCGGACGAGCTTATTCCCGCGGTATTAAAAGAGCTTAAAACCCGTGCAAGCGACAAGCTTACCTCGTTCGTATCTGCGTGCATTGACGAGGGCGTGCGCCGCGGCATATTTATCCGCAGCGTTTCGGACAAAATTTCATTATCTTAAAATATAAACTTACGCCCCGCGCAAATTTGGTTGCGCGGGGCGTATTGCTTTAAAGACATAAGTCAATAATCTTGTTATGGAAAATAAAAGCGTTTGGCGCGGAAGTGAAATTAATTACCCCTCGATTGAGGCAGGAGACAGGAATATCGTAGTTATCGGCGGCGGTATTGCGGGCTTTTTGTGCGCTTACTTTCTTGCGGAAGCGGGTCAAAGAGTTACGCTGATTGAAGCCGACAGGCTTTTTTCGGGAACGACTTGCGGCACTACCGCCAAAATAACGTACAATCAGGGCGGAGTTTATGCAGACCTATTAATGCGCTACGGACGGCGCGCCGCCGAACTTTATTATTTGTCGCAAGCGGAGGCAATAGAGGGCTATAAAAAGCTTGTTGAAAAATTCAATATATACTGCGGTTTAAAAGAGGTTGACGGCTATATCTTTTCAAAAGAGGAAAGCCGTTCGCTTAAAAAGTCGTGCGAGCTTTTGCAGTCGTTCGGAGCAAAATGCGATTTGTGTAAAGACATAAAAACGGTAAACGCAAAATTCGCGCTGAAAGCGGAGGGGCAGTACGTTTTCGACCCGCTGAAATTTTTATCCGCACTGCCCGTAGGGTTTGAAATTTACGAACACACACGGGCAATAGACGTGGACCCGAAAACCAAAATTATAAAGACCGACGGCGGTTTTATAAAAGCCGAAAAGATAATTGTAGCTACGCACTTTCCTATAATCAATTCGCGCGGAGCGTATTATTTTAAATTGCGCCAGTCAACCTCGTATACCGTAGCTGTGAACGGAGAGCAGGCGGACGCCGCCTATCTCGACGAAAAAGAGGACGGAATTTCTGTCCGTCCATATGCGGGAGGAACAATTATCGGAGGCGGCGACCACAGGACGGGCAGGGCGAAAGAGAGCGGGCACTTTAAACATCTTGAAAGAACGGCAAAAACGCTGTTCGGCGGTGAAGTTACCAACAAATGGCACGCGGAGGACGTTATGACATTTGACGGTATGCCGATGGCGGGCAGATACTCTAAATCGAGCGAGGGCGTTTACGTTATTACGGGCTTCAATAAGTGGGGTATGACCAACGCGCTTGTGTGCGCGGAATTAATACGGGATTTGATTTTAAACAGAAAAAATAAATACGCAGAGCTTTTTTCGCCGCAACGAAACATACGGGGCTCATTCGGTAAAATGCTTTCAAACGCGCTTACAAATATTAAAGAGATAGCGCTCGGATATTTCAGAATAACCTTTAAAAGCGCCAAAAATATTAAAAAAGGCAGCGGAAAAATTGTGTATATCGCGGGCAAAAAACGCGCCGTATACAGGGACGGCAGGGATAATTTGCACATTATAGGAAGTATGTGTCCGCATATGCACGGCGAGCTTAAATGGAACGGCGACACAAATTGCTGGGAGTGCCCCTGCCACGGCTCACGCTTCGATATTTACGGAAATATTATTTCCGAACCCGCTACAAAAAGCTGTAAATACTTTTTTTCCGAATAAAAAACGGCGCACGGACAAAAGTCCGTGCGCCGTATAAAATTAAACTAAATTATACTGCCCATATCGTATTTGCCCGCAGGCTTGCCTGCAAGCCATTTGGCGGCTTTTATTGCGCCTTCGGCAAATACTCGCTTAGACGTTGCAGAGTGGGAGAGGGTTATAACCTCGTCGGCGCCCGCAAATATCACATCGTGTTCGCCGACTATCGTGCCGCCGCGCACGGCGTGTATACCGATCTCGTTTCCGCGTTTGCCCGTTTTTCCCTGTCTGCCGTTCAGGTATTTTTTATCTCCGCCAAACGCAGAGTTTGCGCTGTCCGCAAGCATAAGCGCCGTGCCCGAGGGCGCGTCGGCTTTTTGATTGTGGTGCTTTTCGATAATTTCAATATCGAATTTTTCGCCAAGAGTATCCGCAGCTTCGCGCACAAGCTTTACAAGCAGGTTTACGCCTATCGAGAAATTAGCCGTTTTAAAAACGGCAACTTTTTTAGCGCAGTTTTCAATAAATTTCAAATCGTCCTCGGTGTAACCGGTTGCCGCAAGCACTACGGGTACGCCTTTTTTGACAGCCCAGTTCAGCTCGACCTCGAGCGCGGCGGGGGAGGAGAAGTCAAGAATTACGTCAACTTTTTCCTTTACGCAGTCAAAAGTTCTGTAAACGGGGATTTTAGCGTTTTCGCACCCGTTTAAATCAACGCCGCAGACAACGCGCGCGCCGATATCGTTTTGTAAAAGTTCTGCGACAACGCCGCCCATTTTGCCGCAAATACCGCAAACCAAAATATTAGTCATAAACTTTCAACCCCGCATTTTTAATTGCTTCGCGCAATGTTTTTTGATTTTGCTCTTCAAGCTCGGTCAAGGGCGAGCGGGGCACGCCCGCTTTAAAGCCTATCATATTGTAA
>JAIDOO010000096.1 GCA_029063275.1 Clostridia bacterium | reverse complement strand
ACTGAACGCCCACCGTTACCCTGTTTTCAAAAGGCTCGCCCGTTCTGCCGTCGTAGACCTGAATTTTGCCGTCTACTTTGCCTTCGGGGTTGATTAAATGATTTTCGTTGAAAAGCTGTTTTATATCCTGCTCGGTCGCGCCGTCGAATACGGGGGTTGCAATCTTCCAGCCGAGCTGTTTGCAGACAAGTCCGAGATGCACTTCCAAAACCTGTCCGATATTCATACGCGAAGGAACGCCGAGAGGGTTCAACACTATCTGCAGGGGCGTGCCGTCCGCAAGGAAGGGCATATCCGCCTGAGGCAGTACGCGGGAAATAACGCCCTTGTTGCCGTGGCGTCCCGCCATTTTGTCGCCGACCTGAATTTTTCTCTTCTGAGCAATGTAAACGCGCACCAGCTTATTTACGCCGGGAGAAAGCTCGTCCTTGTTTTCACGGGTGAACACCTTGACGTCTACGACTATACCGCCTTCGCCGTGGGGAACCTTTAAAGAAGTATCTCTTACTTCCCTCGCCTTTTCGCCGAAGATTGCGCGTAAAAGTCTTTCCTCGGGAGTGAGCTCGGTTTCGCCCTTAGGGGTTACTTTACCGACAAGAATGTCGCCGGGCTGAACTTCCGCTCCGACGCGGATAATGCCGTCCTCGTCCAAATCTTTAAGCGCGTCCTCGGATACGTTGGGTATGTCGCGCGTAATCTCTTCTTCGCCGAGCTTGGTATCCCTTGCTTCGGTTTCGTGTTCTTCGATATGGATTGACGTGAATACGTCGTCCTGGATTAACTTTTCGGAAATCAGAATAGCGTCCTCGTAGTTGTAACCTTCCCATTCCATATAACCGATGAGAATGTTTTTACCGAGGGCAAGCTCGCCGTTGTTGGTTGCGGGACCGTCGGCAATGATTTCGCCGGCTTCGACCTTGTCGCCCGTATTGATAATGGGGCGCTGGTTAAGGCAGGTACCCTGGTTTGAACGCTCGAATTTTTTAAGCTTGTATTCCGTTACAAGACCGTTTTCTTCCTTTATTTTAATAAGGTCGGAAGATACGCCTACGGCAACGCCCGCGTTTTTGGCTTTTACCATAACGCCGCTGTCGCGCGCGATTGCGTCCTCTATGCCCGTTGCGACAATCGCACTCTCGGTCTTCATAAGAGGAACTGCCTGACGCTGC
>JAIDOO010000095.1 GCA_029063275.1 Clostridia bacterium | reverse complement strand
AGATGGGTATCAGAGACAGGGATTCCGAACGCGCCGTATCGCAGGAAATCCGCCCGATCGAAATTGCAATACTCAACTTAATGCCTACCAAGGAAACGACCGAAACGCAGTTTATGCGCCTTTTGTCAAACTCGCCCTTGCAGGTCAATATTACCCTCGTACGCACCGAGTCGTACACCGCGACCCATACCGATGCGGGACATCTTGAAAAATTTTATAAATCGTTTGACGAAATTAAAAACAGCAAATTCGACGGAATGATTATAACGGGCGCACCCGTTGAAAATATGCCGTTTGAAAAAGTTGCCTACTGGCGCGAGCTGGAAGAAATTTTGGACTGGACTAAAACCAACGTAACCTCCACCCTTTTTATTTGTTGGGGCGCGCAGGCGGCGCGGTACCATTTTTACGGCATAAAAAAACACCCTTTAAAGAAAAAGTGCTTCGGAATTTTTGCGCACAACCGCGTGCGCGACGGCGTGCCGGAACCGTTGATGCGCGGGATTTCGGACGAGTTTCATATGCCGCATTCCCGCCACACGATAATTTACGCCAAAGACATTCTGCACGTCAGAGGTTTGAAAATTTTGGCGTATTCCAAACGCGCTGGAGCTTCTATCGTAAAGAGCGTGGACAACCGCCGGGTGTTTGTTACGGGTCATATGGAATACGACAGGCTCACCCTTAAAAACGAGTACGAGCGCGACAGACAAAAAGGGCTTGACATAGACCCGCCCGTAAACTACTTTGCGGACAAAGAGATGAACGAAGTCAAAATGAACTGGTCGTCAACCGCAAATCTTTTTTATATGAACTGGTTGAATTATTACGTTTATCAGGTAACCCCTTACGACATCAACAAAATCGAACAATAAAAAAATACCCTCTCTTTAGGGTGTGTTCCATAGGGAATTTACAAAAAACTAAATTTTAATCGGAATACACCTTATAAGAGCGAGTCAAAACAAAGAGCATAGCTTTAGCATAAGCTATGCTCTTTGTTTTATGTTCTTTTTTTAGACTCGTCTAATCGTTTAAAAAGATGAGACAATAAACTTAACAAATCAAGACAATCCTTTTCAGAGAATAAGCCCGCTTCTTTTAAGTCCGATATCTCCTCATGGCTTACTACATTTCGTCCTCCACAAACGGCACCCATTGATAAAAACTTTTGTCCTTCTTCTATGTTTTCAATGGTCTGTATATCAAACAACTGTCCGTTTGGACGATATTTGTGATTAGCCGTGGTTTCTAATACTGCATCTTTACCAAATGCCTTGGATACAATTGCCCGATCTTCTGATTCCGATATATTAGCTTTTTCTTTAACTGCATTTTTATAGCGTTTCATTGCTTCATAAAAAGCTTGATAATAATTCTTGTCTTTATAATATTTCTCTGCCGCATCTCTGATTTGCTCATGTAATAGGCGATAATGATAATATGTATAAGGCGGTATAAGATCGTAAACGTTTTTTACTACACTTGTAAAATCTTCATCGCTCAATTCAGGCTTGTCGGAAATTCTATCCACTAAATCTTGTAATTTAGGTTTGACTTCTTGCGGAACATGTTCAAACCAATCGCGGATATTAACACCAGATCTCGTAGTCGTTTTCGTGGTTTTGGCTTCTTTTCTTTTTTTACTCCAATCACGCGCAACGTAACGTATAATTTTATATAAATAATCTTTTAACTGCTCAGCTTCCAATAAATCCCAACTAATGGATTGCCTATCTGTTGCTATAAGGTCTTTATCAAATTCATCTAAGAAATCGGCTTCAATCCATCCGGAAATATATGAGAAAACGTATCCTGCCTCTGGAACTCCAAAAAAACCTGCAACATTGGCTAATCTTCCGTTTACATATAATGTAATTCCTCTTAAAGACTGATCCATTGGTTTTTTTGTTGATAAAATTTTCCCTTTCAAACAATTTTTATACTGATACTCATCGTCAATTTCTTTTACAATTGACTCAATATCCCATTCAAATTCTTTACTAATACCACTATATTGTAATTCCTTTGTTAAATTGATCTCTTCAGTATCGTTTCTTTTAATTTTAACAATAAAACTTTTTTCATCAAAACAATTAAATAATTTTGACAAAGAGACGGCTGTTGCATTTAAATCAAAATAAGTCTTTCTG
>JAIDOO010000094.1 GCA_029063275.1 Clostridia bacterium | reverse complement strand
CTCCCACCACTTCGCCGTTTGAAACCGCAATGGAAATTATGAAAAGCCCCTCTTCCGAGAGCTGGCGCCTGTCCTCGATTATCAGGCTCGCCTTTTCGTCCTCTATTCCCTCGCCGTCGATAAGCCGCGAGCCAGAGGGCACATTATCAGCCTTCCTTATACCGTTTTGCGAAACCTCTATACAGTTGCCGATATCGGGAATGAGCGTACGGTATTCGGGCATTCCCAACTGCTGGGCAAGCTGTGCGTGCTTTTTCAGATGTCTGTATTCACCGTGAACGGGAATGAAAAATTTGGGCTTTAAAAGCGTGTGCATAATTTTATGCTCTTCCCTGCACGCGTGTCCCGAAACGTGTATGTGTTCAAGACTTTCGTAAATGACGTTTGCGCCCAATCTGTAAAGATTGTTTATTACCCTGTAAATAAGCTTTTCATTGCCTGGAATGGGCGTTGCGGAAATAATTACGGTATCGTTTGTGCCAACGCTCACTTGCGGATTGTCGCCGTTTGCCATACGTGTGAGCGCGCTCATAGGTTCGCCCTGACTTCCCGTGCTTACTACGACAATTTCGCTGTCGCGCATATTTTTTGTTTTGGATATGTCCACTAACACATTGTCGGGGATATGGATTTCGCCTATTTTTTCAGCCGCCTCAACTACGTTGAGCATACTCCTGCCCGACAGAGCAACCTTGCGCTTGTATTTAACTGCCAAATCGGTAATCTGCTGTAATCTGTGCACGTTGGAAGCGAACGTTGCGATAATCAGTCTGCGGTCGGCGTTTTCGGCAAAGAGCCTATCAAGGGTAGCCCCCACCACCGTTTCGCTCATAGTGAAGCCGCTGCGCTCGATATTTGTGCTTTCGCCCATATATAACAAAACGCCCTTTGCGCCTATATCCGCAATCGTCTTTAAATCGATAGCCTCGCCCGCAACAGGGGTTAAATCGATTTTAAAGTCGCCGCTGTGAAAAATCACGCCCTGCGGAGTTTCGATTGCGAGCGCAAGCGAGCCCGCTATAGAGTGGTTTACGTTTACACAGCGTATTTTAAAGCAACCCATCTGCAAGGTTTGCCCGGGCACTACGTTAATCTGCTTTGCGTCGTTAATGCGGTGTTCGCGCAGTTTGTTATCTACCAGCGCCAGGGTAAGCTTGGTGCCCGCTACGGGAACTTTAAGCTCCTTTAAAAGATATGGCACGCCGCCTATGTGATCCTCGTGTCCGTGGGTGAGAATAAGACCCCGCACCTTGCGCTTATTTTCGACAAGGTAGGTTATATCGGGCACGATTAAATCGAACCCCGGCGTTTCCTCGGTGGGAAAAATCGCGCCCGCATCAATAATGATAATATCGTTGCCGCACTCGATAGCGGTCATATTTTTGCCGATTTCGCCCACGCCGCCGAGGAATACTATTTTAACTTTTTTACCGCCGTTGCCGCGTTTTTGTATTGCGGAATTTCTGTTTTTTACGGCATTCTTTTTAGGCTGGGTTTCCTTAGCCTTTTTTTCCGAGGCAGGCTTGTCCTGCTTATCTGTTTGTTTTGTATTGCGTCTGTCTTTAAAAAACGAGCGCTTTTTTTGTGTCTGTTCGTTCAATTTAATACTCCGTTATTTATTTGTCGTAATACACCTGTCTCTAATACACATCAGACGCTGACTACGACTTAAA
>JAIDOO010000093.1 GCA_029063275.1 Clostridia bacterium | reverse complement strand
CCTGCGAAGAATTTATCGCAACCGATGCGGGTGCGCCCGTTTCGACATCCCTGCCGTCGACCACCGTCATTTTGTTGTCGTCGTCCAAAAGACTGCCGACTGTGTTTTTCAATCTTTCGGCGGTGAGCGCGCCGATCTTTATATTGTACTTGTCGGCAAGCATATCGATAAGATGCACGTCGATATTGCCGCCGCCCAGATTTACGTTTATACCCGAAATAATGCCGTCCTGCGAGAGCGCCGCGATATTGGTTATGCCGCAACCTATATCGATTAAAAACATAGGAGTGCTTTCGTTAATAGCCACGTTCTGACCCAACACCGCCGCGAAAGGGTTGAGGGTGAAGTACGACATACAAATTCCGCACGCGTCCGCAATGCGCTGATACTTTTCCTTTAACGCAGGTTTACAGCCGCAGGGCAGAATAAACATAACCTCCGTGCGCTTTGCCTGTCTCCTGCTTATTTCAACCTTGTTTAAAAAATATTCCAAAAGGCACGCCGCCAGGGTTTCGTTTACTATATCGCCCTCTACGACGGGATTTACTATATGGGTGTTGACAGCCGACCTGCCGGAAAGTGCGCGTGCCTTGTCGCCGAGCGCCTTTATGTTTACAATTTTCTGACCGTTGTCAATCATTTCTTCAACCGCGATACAGGTCGCTTCCATAAGCACCACTCCGCAGCCGGGCATATAAATTTTGGTTATGCTAGAACCCATATCTATTGCAAGTCTTTTCATTCGCGTACCTCGTTAATCATTTTTCTTACCAGCGTTACGGGCAGTCCCACCACGTTTGTATAACTGCCGAAGCATTCCTTTACTATGCCGCCGTCCTGTATTCCGTAACTGCCCGCCTTATCCAGCGGCGAGCCGCCGTCAGTGTAAATTTTAATAAATTCGTCCGAAAGGACGTTGAATTTTACTTCGGTTTTGTCGAAGTCAATGAGTTTTTTATACTTGTTTCTTACGCACACGCCCGTAATGACGTAGTGAGTTTTGCCGGACAGCCTTTTCAGCGTTGCCGCGGCGTCCGACCTGTTTTTGGGCTTGCCTAAAATTTCGCCCTCGAAATAGACCACGGTGTCGCACCCGATAACGGTTGAATCCGTATGGTCATTAAACACCTCGTCGCACTTGTGTTCGGCAAGGGCGCAAGCCATTTTTTCGGGAAACATTGCAAGATTGACTTTTTCTTCCGCCTTAGCGGGAACGACCTCGAAATTATTTAATACCTGCGATAAAAGTTCCCTTCTACGCGGCGAGGCGCTTGCCAGAATGTATTTCATAGTAAACAGTTACGTGTAGTTAACCTCAAAAGATGCACTTTTTTGGGTTAACTACACGTAATGCCGCGTATTTTCAGCGGCATTACAATTATAAAATTTCAAGATTTTTACGGAAAGATTTTCTGAATTCCGCGCTTGCCGCCATTGCGTCGCGGATTTCCAGAGTTGCTTCTCCCTCGACTTCGGTTTTCATTATAACCGAATCGCCGAGAATGTCGCAGTTTATCGATTTAACCGAGCCCGACATAGACCTGTCAAGACTTTCGGCTATGCGTAAAATCACGCCGAGGCGCTTGACGATTTCGATATCGTCCTCGCCCAAAAGGTCCTTGTATCTTGCCCATTCGTAGAGATTGATGTCCTCTTTTTTATGGCAGCAGGCGGTAAACGCCGCAAGGATTATATCCCTGTGGGCAAGCCCGTAAAGGTTTGAGTTTAAAATCATATAACAGCTGTGGCGCTGGTGATTGTAGTACTTTATCTTCATTCCGCAGTCGTGCAGAGTTGCCGCAACCTTTAAAATTCTTAAATACTGTCTGGGGAATTTATGAAGTACTCTGAGCTGTTTGAAAAGCTGTATACTTAAATTAACAACGTGTTCGACGTGCTTTTCGTCGCAGTCGTAATACTTCACCAAAGTGGTAAGCGAGTAATTCAACACGTCCGAAATAGGCTTTTCTTCGGTTATGGGAAGGGCTTGGTTGAACATAATGCCCTCTCTGAGCCCCGCGCCGGACATAACGAATTTATCGAAATTGAAGTACGAAATAAACGACTTGACTATCGCAAGCGCGGCGGGAAGAATGTCCGCACGCTCCGCCGAAAGACCCTTTATCTTCTTCTTTTTGTCAAGGTCCAAAACCTTTAACGTATCGTAAACGGCGTCGAAGTCCTCAACGCTCATGCAATAGTTGTGAACGGTGTCGAGCGGATATTTATGGACGATTTTGTTTATCTTGAAAAGATTTCTGAACGAGCCGCCTACGCCTATCATCTGAACGTCGGGGTCAACCTCGTTTATCCACTCTATCTTTTTAAGCTCCTCGCGGAAGAACTCTTCTATCTTCTTCGCCTGCTGTTCTGGCTTTAAGCCGTCGTCGGCAAAAAGACCGGTCAAAGTAACCGCGCCGAAGGGCATAGTGGCGTAATTTAAAATATTTCTTCTGTTGTAGTAAACCACTTTGGTCGAGCCGCCGCCGATTTCGAGAATAAGTCCCTTGGGCACGTCCATAGTGTTTATCACGCCTCGGTAAACGTAAACCGCCTCTTCCTCGGCGGTGAGAACGCGGATTTTAATTCCGCAACTCGCCTGAATTTCGTCCAGAAAGCTGCGCTGGTTTTTAGCGCGGCGCACAGCCGCAGTAGCAACCGCGATAATGCGCGAAACTCCGCTCGCGTCGCAAAGACGGCGGAACATTTTTAACGTCTTAATCGTTTCGGCTACGCGCTGGGGCTTCAAAAAGCCGTCGCGCTCCATATCCTGCCCTAAGCGGACGCTCTCTTTCAATTCGTCCACTACCATAAAATAGCCTTCGGCAAACAGGTTTACTATAACGAGCCTTGCCGAGTTAGAGCCTAAATCTATAATTCCTATCTTTTCCAAATTAATCTCCTGACACGCGTTTTCGCATTTGTGGTTTGCGTAATATCCGTAAATTAAGAGGCGGCATCACAATACCGAACGTATTGCAAGCGGTGCGCGTGCGAAAAAAGCAACAAAGCCCTATGCGGGCTTTTGTGTTGCCGCCGTTTAAATTACTTAATAGGACAAGTGTATCATAATTTTTGCAGTTTGTACATATTTCTTAAAAATATTTGTGCATACTGCACAAACCATATTTAACCGAAAAAGTCATAACGGCTTGCCCGTATCGGGGCAGATAAAGCCCTCTGCAATTTCCTTTAAGGGAGTTAAAACAAAATCGCGGTTTTTATAGTCTGCATGGGGAATTGTCAGGTTTTGCCCGCGCAGTATTTTGTCGCCGAAAAATATTATGTCGATATCAAGCGTCCTGTCGCCCCAGCGGACGGTGCGGACGCGTTCGCACTGTTTTTCTATTTCGTGGATTTCAGACAACAGGTTTTCGGGCGCAAGAAAAGTTGAAATTTTTACGGCGCAATTTAAAAATTCGTTTTCAGCCGCACCGCCGTAGGGCTTTGTCGGCAAGTATGAAGAAACCTTTTCAACCTTTACTCCGCGCACTTTATCCAAAAGAGCTACCGCTTTGTCAAGATACGCTTTTTTATCGCCCATACTCGAACCGAGCGACAGATACGCGGTGTTTCTTTCAAGCGCTACGCAAGCCGCAACGTAATCGAATTTTTTGCTCATAGGGGCTTCGGGTTTTTTTACGGTAACGGTTACCGCCTCCGCCCTTTTGAAATTTTCCAATACCGCAAACGCGCACTCGTAGGCAAGCTTTTCTATCAGATTGAAAACATTGTCCTGAACGGTAGCGGCAATTGCCTTGCAGGCTTTTGCATAATTGACCGTACCGCCGATATCGTCGTTTTTTGCGGCGGCGTAAAAATCGGTTTTTATATCCGCGTCTATCACAAATTTCTGGGGAGCGGTTTTTTCGTCGGGGTTCACGCCGTGGCAGGCTGAAAATTCAAGCCCCCTGATTTGTATTACGTTCATATTCCTCCTGCCTTCACGGAAATTTAAAGCTTTTTCCGTATTAATTGTTTTGTTCGTAACATTCTTTGATTGCCTGCGCGTTTTCCTTTACGTCGTGAACGCGCACGAAAAGAATTTTGTTCCTCGCCGCAAGACGGGTGCTTTCAACCGTCGGCGCAAGCCTGTCCTGTATTTCGCCGCCGAATAAAGATTTTCTGCTCGTTCCCAAAAGAAGAGGATAGCCAAGTGCGGAAAGGCGGTGATAGCCGTTTAAAAGCTCCGAGTTCTGCTCTTTGGTTTTGGCAAAGCCTATCCCGCCGTCAAGACAGATTTTATCCTTTGCAATTCCGTTTGAAACCGCAAACTCCGCCTGCTCCTTTAAAAAAGAATTTATAGGCTTCCATATATCGCCCGACAGCGTATTTTTTGCATTGTGCATAATGCACACCGACGCGTTATGTTTTGCGATTATCTTTGCCATTTCCCTGTCGTGCGACAGTCCCCATACGTCGTTTATCATATCCGCGCCTATATCGAGCGCGGCTTCTGCGCTCTTTGCAAAATAAGTATCCACCGAAACGGGAATTTCGAAATTTTCTTTAATAAGCCTCAGCGGACGCCCGAAGCGGGCAATTTCCTCGTCCGCGCTTACTTCGGTATAACCGGGGCGTGTGGACTGCGCTCCTACGTCTATCAACGCCGCGCCATCCTTAACCGCCTTTTCAACCGCCTTCAAAACAGTGTACTCATCCTTTCGGCTGTCCTTGAAAAACGAGTCGGGGGTCAGGTTTATAATCGCCATTACGTAGGTGTAATTTTCAAATTTTTTATCCGATATAATCATTTTAAAATCCAATCCTTCGCTTCTTTTAAAAGCGTAAACGAACCGCAGACCGTAACGGTTTCGCTCTCCGTCTGTTCAAGCGCGGAGCAAATTCCGTCCGCCCGCGTTGCGTTTTTGAAGTAATTTTTGCACAGGCTGAAAATTTTATCCCCGTCCATCGCCCTGTAAGAATCAGGCGTTACGGCGATTATGCGGTCCGCGCAATCTCTTATTGCGTCTAAGCACCGCCCCGCGTCCTTATCGGAAAGACAGCCGAATATTACGGTGTTTTTTGCGCGGTCGTATTTTTCAAGAAAGGATTTCAGATTTTCAAAGCTCTGCGGATTGTGTGCGCCGTCAAGAATATAGGTTTTGTCGGTTTTGATAACCTCAAGCCTGCCTGAAAGCACGGTATTTTCTATACCCGATTTTATAAACTTTGCGTCAATGCCCAGAATTTCGGCGGCGGTTGCCGCCGCGCCCGCGTTATAAGGCTGGGCGGAGCCCTGCATTTTCAGCTTGTATGCGCAGGGCGGCGCTTTCACTGCGCCGAGTTTTTTAAAGTACTCTTCCGCTTCAACGGGTTGAAGCGAGCTCACAACCGCAGGGCAGTTTTTTATTATTCCCGCTTTTTGTTCACATATTTTTTCAATCGTTCCGCCGAGATATGCGGTATGCTCCAAGGAAATAGAGGTTATTACCGCAACCTCCTTTTTTGCAATCGCGTTGGTCGCGTCGGTAAGTCCGCCCAACCCGCACTCTATAACGGCGTATTCACATCCGCTTTCCGCAAATGCCGTAAGCGCGCCTGCTGTTTCTATTTCAAACGGAGTTGCGCCAAGATTTGAAGCCGCGTTAAAAGCTCTTGAAAAGCAGTCGGCTAAAACGTCTGCGGGCACGGGCTTTGCATTAATGCGGAACTGCTCGAAATAGCTATAAACCTCGGGCGAAGTAAAAGTGCCCGTCTTTTTTCCTGCGGCTATGAGTATATCAGTTAAATATTCCGCAGTCGAGCCCTTGCCGTTGGTGCCTGCGATATGAATTATTTTAAGTTTTTTGTCGGGGCTATTCAGCCTGTCCAAAACGGTGCGTGTTCTATCCGTGCCGAAGTTAAAACCGCTTTGGCGCATACCGTTCAGTTTTTCAAAAATTTCTTCCATAAAAAAAACGCCCTGTGGCGCCCGAAAAAAAATATATTTTAAGGACGCGTACCTAAACCGCAGGCAAAAGCCTTTCGTCCGGCGGACGTCCAACCGCCGATACTTACGCTTATATTATACCACTGCCGCCGAACCAAATCAAGAATATAAAGCCTCATTTTGAAAATACTTATATTATGGCTCTTATATTTATCCGCACGACGGTTATTTTTATTACCCTTCTTTTTATAATGCGTCTTATGGGCAAAAGCCAGATAGGCGAAATGCAGCCCTTTGAATTTGTAATTACTCTCGTTATCGCCGAGCTTGCGTGTATTCCTATGGCTGACACCTCTATACCGCTTTTATACGGCATTATCGCAATTGTCGCCATATTTATTCTGCACCAGATTGTATGGCTTTTGGATTTGTGGTTTAAGCCTATGAAAAAGGTAGTGTGCGGCACGCCGTCGATAGTCATCAACCGCAACGGCATTGTCGAGCGCGAGCTCAGAAAGAACAATCTGGACGTAAGCGACCTTATCGAAAGTATGCGCACCGCAGGATACTTTGCTCTTGACGACGTCTATTACGGCTTATACGAGGCGAACGGCAGCTTTTCCGCGCTTGAAAATCCCGACAAGTCCACCTCTACCCTATCTCTCACTTTGATAGAGAGCGGAACGGTTGATACCAAAAACCTTAAAAAGGCGGGTATCGAACGCGAACGGCTTGACGGTCTTTTAAAGGAACAGAACGCAAAACCCAAACAGGTTGTGGTATTGACCGTTAATTCCGAAGGCAGGGCGTATTTTCAGAAGAAAGGCGAGAAGTACAAGATTTTAAAATTAGAGGTGAACGGGGAATGGTAAAATCGGTGATTTACACGCTTACCGCGATAGTTTTATGCGTAGTGCTGTTTGTTTGCGTGGAGCTATACGTAGACAAGCAGTTTGACGAGTTCAGCAGTGCGGTAAATACTCTTTATAAAAAGGTAGAAAACGAAACCGCCAACCGCGAGGACGGCTATGCCGTAAAAGAAATGTGGCTGGACAAAAAAAGCAAACTCCACGTCTTCGTTCCGCACAACGATATTTCGTACGTCGATTACTGGCTGAACGAAACCTGCGGACTTATATATACAGGCGACTATGAGGCGGCGCTGAGCAAATTAGAAGTTCTCAAAGAAATTGCCGACGCATTGCCCGGCTCGTACGCCGTAAGACTTGAAAATATATTCTGATAAAAACGTCCGCCGCGCAAGACTTTGCGCGGCGGACAAAATTTTATTCGTATTCGTCGTAACTGCGCCTGTCGCACGGATTAGGCGGACAGGGCGGCGGACAATTTTTGGGCGGACGGTTTTTAGGCGGCGGGCAGTCGGGCTTGTTTTCAAACTTAACGAGTATTGCATCCTCTCCTATTTTAACCACGTTTTTAATGGGAATAAATTCGTTTTGGCGGTTAAACTTAAAGCCCTTACAGCCCGTTACGTAAAAACCCAGAATATTATTTTCGGGGAACGAAAAAGACAGGTCGCACACCTTTCCCAGGTGCCTTCCGTCGTTTAAACCTATAACTTCCTTTTGTTTGATTTCGGAATACAAAAAGTCCATATAATAATATATGCGGCAAGCCTTGAAATTAAGCCTGCCGCAAATTTTAATTTTATGATACTTCGTGCACGAAATTCTCTCTGAACCAGTCGGGAAGGGAAGCCAGCGGATTGGCGTCAAGCAACTTATCCAACTTGAAGAAGCTACCCGTCAAATGCTGTTTGAAATCGGTGTAAGCCGAACCGCCTATCCAGTAAATTATCTGGAAAACAAGGAAAGTCAGCAATACCAGGATTATGAGAAAAAACAGTATTCCCAATAATCTGTTAATCAACTTAAATACGGGTCTGTCTATTTCCACAAAGCGCTTTAAAAGAAACACAATCAGAACGCGGAGCGCCGAAACCACTATAAACAGCACAAGATAGTAAACTACGATTTCGATATGGATTTTCAAAAGGAAGTCGCAGAATTTGTTTTTGTCGGTAAGGGCGTCTATGAATTTTCCCAATATGTCCTGAACGAACGGTATTTTTAAAACCATTCCGCCTATAAGGTAACAGACAAAAATCGAAATTATAATGCCGAAAACTCCGCCGGTAAAAAATTTAATACCTTTGCCAAAGCCAACCAGCGCTCCCAAAAGTATAAACGCGGCAACTACCGCTATCGCAATCCAATCCGCAAGAATCACTTGCCGCCTCCAGATTATTTTTTTTAATTGTTGCCGTTACTTAAATAAAATATTCAAACCGTCTAATAAGATTATTTAATTTTCGAAAAGCACCTTAAAAGTGTAACACAATCTAATTTATTTTGCAACGATAATCGGCATTTCTTCAATTAAAAAAGCGAACGGCAAAAAGCGCTTACCACAGGTAATTAAAAAAAGGTTGTACATTCAAGCGATGACAGAAAGCTCCCGAACGTTTTGTTCGGGAGCTTTTAACTGCACATTATTAAAAAGATAAATTGAAATTTATCTTTTAAACGGTTTATTGAAAGAGCCGATTTCGATAAGGTTACCTTCGGGGTCGGCAATGTAACACGTTCTTTGTCCCCACGGTTCAGTTGTGGGTTCAAGTACGGGAGTTGCTCCCTTACTTACGACATCGGCAAAACGCTTATCAACTTCTTCAAAAGTGTCCACATACAACGCTATTTCGAAATGTCCGTTTAGCCCCTTAATATATTCATACTTTCGGCTCGTCATACTTTCAAACTTGTTTCTTTCGTAAAGCATAAACAACGTGCCGTCTTTTATCAAATAAACGTTGACGGAGTCTTCGCCTTCTTGAATTTCAAAACCTAATACGTCTCGATAAAAACGTATCATCGTTGCCATATCTTTTACAAATAACCCAATTCCATCAAGTCTCATAATGTTTTCCGTTAAATTGAAATTTATATTAAAAAATATTTCTCATATGTTATTTTTATTGCTCTCTATAAATTCCCTATGGAAACTACGGTAAGCCGTTTGCTTTTTTGTTATTATATACAGAATTTAATTTGTTTTAATTGAGTTTATCATACATATCGATAAAAATTTTCCTTGCCGTACTAAGCTTATTGCCGGCAAGCGCCTGCATTACCTTTGTAATTTCCTCAGTCGTGAATCGTATATCATATAATTTATATTTATCTACAATATCTTTAAAATTCTCAAGCGTGTCTTTTTGGTAACATAATTTATAAAGGATTGTGGAATCTTTCGAAATATCGTTACCAAGATAATATCTCCACCTTTCGGGGGACACGCGATCCAAAATCTTATCAAGATACTGCTGTGCATTTTCCGACACGCCATAACCGTTTCCCAGTTTACATGCCAAAGTTGCCGTCATACAAATGCTAAATGCAGGCATAGGAATCGACGAGCCCATATCGCACAAAACTTTCGCATACGACGGTTCACGGTAAAAATTATTCATTCCTTGATGAGTCGTCAATAAATCTTTTGCCGCAGTAATATATGAGTTGGAACGAAGATTTTCAGGCACATAGTCGAAACCTTTGATTTTTATCAGTAAAGATTTCAACGCCTTTGATAAATTTTCATCTCCGTCGTTATTTGCTTGCGCGTATGCGCGACCGATTGCCCAACGGTCCTCGGACGACAAATCCTGCCATATACCCGGAACAATAAAACTCAAATTGGCTAATACTACTTCTCTTTCGGCGCCCTCTTGCAATGTCTTAGCCAAATTCAATAGGGTCTTTGTAATCGTCTTTTTATAAAAATAAGGCGAAGTCTTTAACTGTTCGTAAATATCACTGCCGGAATTAACGATTTCACTTTTAAGTCTGTCCCTGAAAGAACCGAAAGGCACTTCGTATTCTATCGAATCATATCCTAAAACATATTTAATACAAGAACGAACCATATCGATAAGTCTTGTAACGGGAAATTCTTCTTCGTCTTCCTCTAACGACATAAAATGTTGTATGGTTTCGCTGAATTGCAAAAACTCCATTTTTGCCGTACTGTTAATGAATCCCAAATCAGCCGATAACGTAATAATTTCATACTCTGAAATCGTATCTATATCACCGTTCGGTCTATCCAGCATCTCTGCGACGAATTCATTGCCAAACTTAAAAATATCTTTTTTTAAAATATTAATCGTGCGGCTCCACAAATATTCCGCCGCCATATCGTATAATTGTCCGTCGACTGCTTTTATTACTTTTTCCGCCTCACTCGGCTTAAGCAATTTATTGTACTCCATTAAAGAAGATACATCGCAACATCTCTGCGAAATCTGAATACCTGTCGAAGCGGAATATAAAATTATCTCATTACTCATTATTGTTTACCCTCTTATAAGAACACAAGCCGTCTTGCGACTGAAAGTATACCCCCAAATAATTTGGATTTTGCTGATTACATAAAAATTCTGCGGCCCTTTTCCGTGCGCCGCCGGATAAAGCGTTGTTTGAATTTATGTCGGAATTAACAAATACGTTGTAAGCTCTTAAACGTCCTTTATTATCTATTATCGTGATGCCATCAAAATTAAGCATTTCCAACAATATACCGGTAAAAGCATAATACTTTTCGTAAACAGAAACAATTCCCGATACGTCTTTATTATTGGTTTCGTTTAATTCATCGGTTAACACAGCGCATATATCTATCGGTTCAGGAAGAAAAACTCCGTCTTTAAGCACGTCATCGGGTAATTCGTATTCGTTATCGATAACCAAACAGATACTGCCGTGAAGCTTTTGCGAAAACAGGTTTATTATCTTCATAAATGCGACTTTCAGTTTTCTCTTATCCGACTCAACGGCGGAAATAATATCGTCGCAAAAACAATCTAAAAAGTTTTGGCTGTAAGAATCCGGTTTACACAATTTAAAATCGATTTTAAAAGTACCTGCATTACCTTTTAACATTAGCTCGAAGTTATTTAATACGTCTACCAAAATATAATTGAGATCAAAAGATTGAACTTCTTCCGCAGATAAGCCGGATAAAAGATCATCAAAATTTAAACCTGTCGGACCATTAAAGTTTCTGATTATTCCGTAACTGACATCCTTCGAATCAAAATTTATAAATATTCTCCACCCGTTTTCGCAAAAAGGAATTAATGATTTTAATCTCTTTTTTAAATGCGTTTTTTTGATTTTTTCCTTACTGAAACATAATACATTCGCCTGCAATATCATAGACAAATGTTTATCCAAAAGATTGTTGCCTACAATTAAACTCGGTCTGATTTTTCGCCCTTCCTCTTCATAGATACAAGCCGAGGAAATAAACTCAAGCAATTCGTTATAAAAATCGGTTGGCAACTTGATATTATGAATTTTAAAAAATCTACGCAATTTTCTGCTTTGCGAACTAAATGAAAGGTTGTCCATAATATATTCCGTCTTTTGCGTTTATTATATTATACAATATAAAACCATAAAATTCAAGTCAAGTTTGCAGTTGAAATCCGATTAAAAATTCCTAAACTTTTCCTTTAAATAACTTGTAATTATTGCGAGGCTAATTATGAATAATCATTTAATAAATTTATCAACAAAAGATGCGGAAGACGTTGGATTTTTAAATTCTGTAAAGAATCTTTCTGCTCATATGCAAAATAAAATGTTTTATACTACAGAAATTAATAAATTACATAAAGGGATAAAAATTTATGAATCATTTCGTACAAAAAATTTAAGACAAAGATTTTTTGATGAGTGTACTTTTGATAATGCTGATTTTTATCAAGCTAGTTTGGCTGGATCATTGTTTAACAATTGCCAATTTTATCCAAGCAATTTTTATGATACAAATTTGCAATCTTGTGATTTTAGACAATGTAATTTTAAAAACTTACATTTTGAATCAACAAGATTTAATAAAAGCATTTTCTATGATGTTGTTTTTGAAAAATGTGTTTTTGAATCTGCTATATTCAATGATTCAATATTTGACAATTGCAAATTTATAAACTGTGATTGGGTTCCGTTATCAATAGAAAACGCAGTATTCAGAAATACTTATTTAACTAATTTAAAAATACGTAAAATGAATTTTGAGTACGTTACATTCGACAATGTCGCAATGGATAATGTAAAATTGCCTTTCCCTACAATTCCTTTTATCTATAATGGGCTTACTTATATTTCAAAAACTCATGACAATATTAAAATCACTTCGGCAAAAAATCGTGATGGAATTTCTATTGAAGAAT
>JAIDOO010000092.1 GCA_029063275.1 Clostridia bacterium | reverse complement strand
AATTCCCGAACCCTACCACGGTTACGGCATCGCCTATAAGGACGAAGTAATCGAGCGTAAGGAAGGCAAGACGGGAGGCAAGGGCAAGAAGTAATTTCTCTTAAATTTTTAGGAGAAGGAATTACCGCCTGAAAAGTGCGGTTAATTGCTCGGAGGTTTATTATGATTAATAAAATAGACAAAAACAAGGAAAGACAGCGCCGCCACACCAGAGTAAGAAAAAAGGTGTCCGGCACCGCGGAAATTCCCCGTCTCAGTGTGTACAGAAGTCTTAACCACATTTATGTGCAGGTTATCGACGACGTAAAGGGCGTAACCCTTTGCTCGGCTTCCACCCTCGAAAAGGACGTGAAGACCGCTATCGCGAAATTGAACAAAACCGATGCCGCTAAGACCGTCGGCAAAAAGCTTGCCGAAAAGGCGCTTAAAAAGGGCATCAAGAACGTAGTATTCGACAGGGGCGGTTACCTCTATACGGGACGCGTTCAGGCATTGGCGGACGGCGCAAGAGAAGCCGGACTCAACTTCTAAGGAGCTTATTATGGAAGAAAAGAATCAAAGACCTGCAAGAAGAAACAACGACAGACGTAGGCAGGAAGACGACGGACTTATCAAAAAGCTCATACAGGTAAACCGCGTAACAAAGACCGTTAAAGGCGGTAGAAATATGCGTTTTGCCGCACTGGTCGTAGTCGGCGACGGCAACGGCTCGGTAGGCTACGGCATGGGCAAATCCAAAGAAGTACCCGAAGCAATCGAAAAGGCTACCGCGCAGGCTAAAAAGAATATGCGCAAGGTAAGCTTGCAGGGCACTTCGATCCCCCACACCGTTCAGGGCGTTTTCGGCAGAGGCTTCGTTCTTATGATGCCCGCAGCCGAAGGTACCGGCGTTATTGCCGGCGGTCCCGTGCGTGCGGTTATGGAAGCGGCGGGTGTTAAGGACGTAAGAACCAAATCCCACGGCACTTCCAACCCCATCAACTGCGTAAAGGCGGCAATCTGCGGCTTGTTCGAGCTTATGTCCCCCGAGGACGTAGCAAAAGCGCGCGGCAAGAGCCTTGAAGAGTTATCACTTTAACGGAGGGCTGAAAGATGATAAAGGTAACTTTAGTTAAAAGCGCTTCCAACGAAACCAAGACGGTAAAGGATACCGTTGCGGCGTTGGGACTTAAAAAAATAGGAAGCACCAAAACCTTTGAAGAATCGCCCGCCATTTTGGGTCAGATTAAAAAGGTAGGCTACCTTTTAAAAGTAGAACAGGTAGGAGCTAAGAAATGAGAATAGATACTTTATCGCCCGCAGAGGGCGCTACCTCCCGCGTAAAAAGACTTGGCAGGGGCATCGGCTCGGGCCACGGCAAAACGTCGGGCAAGGGACATAAAGGTCAGTGGGCGCGTTCGGGCGGCGGCGTTCGTCCCGGCTTCGAAGGCGGACAGATGCCCATCGCAAGACGCGTTCCCAAGCGCGGTTTCCACAACAAGTGGGCAACCGAGTACACGATTGTAAATTTAAGCCAGCTTGAAAAATTACCCGCAGGCACGGTAGTCGACTTCGAATACGTTTCAAAGAACAACCTTGCAAAGCAGGTAAAAAATTCGGCGGGACTTAAAGTTCTCGGCAAGGGCGAAGTTAAAGTTGCCCTCACCGTAAAGGCGGTCAAATTCTCCGAAACCGCTAAGGCAGCTATAGAAAAAGCCGGCGGAAAAGCAGAAATAATCGGCAAATAAGTCTTGCTCGCATCTTAACCGATTAGAATAGAGGTTTTATTTATGTTTGAAACAATTAAAAATTGTTTTAAAGTCAAGGAAATAAGAAAGAAGATTTGGATGACCCTGCTTCTTCTGCTTATTTTCAGACTGGGGTGCTATATCCCCGTACCCGGTATCGCGGTCGATACGTTTAAGGATTATATTACGGGCGGCAATTACAGCTTCCTTGAAATTCTCTCGGACATCACCGGCGGTTCGCTTGCAAACGCAACTCTGTTTGCTTTGGGTATCAGCCCTTATATCAACGCGTCGATTATCATTCAGCTGTTGACCGTCGGTATTCCCGCGCTTGAAAGACTTTCAAAGCAGGGTGAAGAGGGCAGAAAGAAGATAGCGCAGATTACCCGTTACGTTACTATCGCGCTTGCGATAGCGCAGGCAATCGGTATCGTCGTAAACTTCGGCGTGCAGAGCGGCGCGTTAAAGCTGTCCCTTTTCGGCGGCGGCGCAATAGGCGCGGTAAGCGATACGGGTGCAACCTGGATGGCGGGAATATTCCTTACCGTCGTATACACTGCGGGCGCAATGCTCGTTATGTGGATAGGCGAAAGAATCACCGAGTACGGTGTTTCAAACGGTATTTCTCTTATAATCTTCGTAGGTATTCTGTCGACTGCGGGTCTTATCATTGTAGATAAGTTCAAAACCGCGTTTACGGGTCAGCCCGAAGTTTTGTGGGAAGTCCTCGGCTTTGTAATACTAACCGTATTGGAATTCGTCGCAATAGTCGCGGTAGACCTATCCGAGCGCAGAATACCCGTACAGTATGCAAAGCAGGTAAAGGGCAGAAGAATGTACGGCGGTCAGTCGTCGGTCATTCCTATCAGAATTGCGGGTTCAGGCGTTATGCCTCTGATCTTCGCGTTCGCGCTCATTTCCTTCCCTCAGATGATAATAAGTCTGTTCTGGCCCAATTCAACGGCGGCAACCGGTGTAACCAACTGGTTCTCGGGCTCATCGCCCTACTGGTACGGACAGCTTATATACATGGTAGTTCTGTGCGCTCTGATATTTGCATTCGCGTTCTTCTACTCGTCAATGCAATTCAACCCCGAAGACGTTTCAAAGACAATTCAGCAAAACGGCGGTTTCATTCAGGGTATCAGACCCGGCAGACCCACTGCGGACTACCTGAAAAAGATATCCAACAGAATAACCCTGTTCGGCGCGATTTATCTGTCGCTGGTGGCGTTTATACCTTCTATTTTGTCAATGGTGGTAACAAGCTTAAGCCTCGGCACGGATACCCAGCTTTTGTCGGTGTTCTCGACGACCGGTATTCTGATTGTAGTTTCGGTTGCGCTTGAGCTTGACAAACAGCTTGAATCGCAGTTGATGATGAAGAACTACAAAGGTTTCTTAAAATAAAAATCCGTATATGCATCGCATAACTTCGTTGCGTTTACGTTTTGGCTTGGTTGTGTACGCAAAGTACGCGCCCTGCGCCAAATCCGCACGCGCCTTGTTCTGCCCGCATCTCCGAATTTTTAAAATACCGATTAATTAGATAAAAATGCTAAGGGGAAAGGCATGAATATCGTTTTGTTAGGTGCACCGGGTGCGGGCAAAGGCACGCAGGCGGTGAAGATAGAAGAAAAGTTTTTACTGAAACATATTTCCACGGGCGATATGTTCCGCGCCAACATAAAGGACGGCACGGAAATAGGCAAGCTTGCAAAGACTTACATCGACGCAGGCAAGTTAGTGCCCGACGGGGTAACCTGTGAAATTGTTAAAGAAAGCCTTGAAAAGATTAAAGGCGGGTATCTTTTGGACGGATTTCCGCGCAATCTTTTTCAGGCGGAAGAGCTTGACAAATTCGCAAAAATCGATTTGTGCCTTAACCTCGAAGTAGATACTTCCCTTTTGCTGGACAGAATCTGCGGCAGGCGTATGTGCGCCTGCGGCGCAACCTACCACGTTTCGACGCTGGGAGGCAAAACAACTTGCGAAAGGTGCGGCAAACCCCTTTACCAAAGAGAGGACGACAATCCCCAAACGGTCAAGGCAAGGCTTGCCACTTACGAAAATCAGACTGCGCCGCTCAAAAGCTATTATCTCGGGAAGAATAAGCTCGTAACCGTTGACTGCGGGGCGAAATCTCCCGACGAAGTATTTAAAATGGTGTGCGCGGTACTGGAAAAATTCAATAAATGATAACGATAAAAAACGAAAACGAAATAGAACTGATGCGCGAAAGCTGTAAAATCGTAAAGGAAACTTTGGATTTTGTGGGAAAGAATATCCGCGCGGGCATGACTACCAAAGAGGTTGACGAGCTCGTTTACAGATATATAACTTCCTGCGGGGCTTACCCCTCCTGCTTAGGCTACGAAGGCTATCCCGCCAGCTCGTGCGTGTCTGTAAACGAAGTGGTCGTTCACGGCGTTCCCTCCGACAGGGTGATTTTGGACGGCGACATCGTAAGCGTGGATATCACCGCGAACAAAAACGGTTTTCACGGCGACGCGTGCCGTACCTTTTTAATCGGTAACGTGTCGGAAGATAAAAGAAAGCTTGTCAAGGTAACCGAAGAGTGCTTTTTCAAGGCAATCGAAAATCTTAGCGAGGGTACGCCTCTCTACGATATCGGCTACGCAGTTCAGACCCACGCCGAAGCGAACGGCTACGGAGTAGTCCGCGCGCTGGTCGGGCACGGAATAGGGCGCGAAATGCACGAGGACCCTTCCGTTCCGAACTACGGCAAAAAGGGCACGGGTATGCGGCTGAAAGCGGGTATGACTATTTGTATCGAGCCTATGATTAATATGGGCACCCACAAAGTAGTCATTGACAACGGCGACGGCTGGACGGTAACTACTGCGGACGGCAAACCCGCCGCCCACTACGAAAACACCGTACTTATAAAACAAGACGGAGTGGAGATATTAACTCTTTAACCGGATTTTATTAATTATATAGATTGCGCCGTAAAACGCAAGGTTTGATTGAATTCAGCCGTCAAGCATTTTAAGACCGCAGAACTCGCTGCAATTTCGGCTTACTGAAATCGGGCGAAAGGAACTCTATGAAATTGAAAACTCCCGTCATAGGCGGAATATGCCAGAGCATTCAGGGCAGAGATAAAGACAGATTTTATCTGATAAGACTTGTCAACGGCGACGGTACTGTCGGCGTGGTGGACGGCAATTTCAAAAAGCTTGCCTCCCCCAAAAAGAAGAATCTCAAGCACCTGCGGCTTTTGCCCGAAAAGGCTGAAAGCATCGCCTGTCTCTAATACACATATCCCAGACCACGAGCCCACTCTACAGAAC
>JAIDOO010000091.1 GCA_029063275.1 Clostridia bacterium | reverse complement strand
CTCCTGGGCGCGTGGGCGGGGAGAGGGTTAAAAGTCACAGGCCAAAACCCGTTGCAAAACCCTAGAAACGGGTTATAGCGGCGCGCGGGCTTTAAAAGCCCGCGCTCCGCTTAAAAAAAGTCAATTTTTCTTTGTTTTGGATTTGAATATCAGCGCCATTATAAACGAGAAAACGACCGCCGCAGTTACTCCCGCGCTTGCCGCCGCAAGCGAGCCCGTTATCGCCTGAAAAAAGCCCTGCTCTGCTCCACGCATTGCGCCGTTCGCCAAAAGATAACCAAATCCCGAAATGGGAACGGTTGCGCCTGCGCCCGCAAAATCGACAAGCGGCTGATAAACGCCTATCGCGGTAAGCACTACGCCCGCAAGCATAAAATAGACGAGAATTTTTCCCGCCGTGAGGTCCGTGAAATTTATAATTATCTGCGCGATTAAGCAGATTGCCCCGCCGACGGCAAAGGCTTTCAGGTAAGCCAAAAATATAAATAAAATTTCCTGTCCCATATCAATACTCCAATTCCACCGCGTGGCTTATGCAGGGGATAGATTCGCCCTGACCCGACGACACCGTTGAAAGAAGCGCGCCTGTTGCAGCAAAAAGTATTCTCTTATATAGTCCCGAGTTCATTTTGGAAAGCACGTAGGAATTGAGCACCACCGCCGAACAGCCCGCGCCGCTTCCGCCCTGAAACTCGTCCTCTAAAACCTTGTAAATTATTTCGCCGCAGTCGACGTGTCTGTCCGCAATATCAAAGCCCTTTTCCCAAGTCAGGTCCTTGACTATTCGGCTTCCGAGCGCGCCTAAATCGCCCGTTAAAATCATATCGTAATCGTCAGGCGTGGTGTCGGTGTCCCTGAAATGCCGCATAATGGTATCCGCCGCCGCAGGCGCCATAGCCGCGCCCATATTGTTTACGTCGGTAACGCCCAAATCGCAGACTCTGCCCATTGTTGCACTGGTAATTCTTATGCCCTCTTTGGCGTTGGTAATTACGCAACCGCCCGCGCCCGTTACAGTCCACTGCGACTGGGGAGGACGCGTCGTGCCCTGTTCCAACGGATAGCGGTACTGTCTTTCAGCCGAGGCAAAATGACTGCCCGTTGCCGCAACCGCGCGCTTTACGTAACCCGCGTTTACCATCATAGCGGCAAGCATAATACTTTCGCTCATGGTAGAACAAGCCGAATAGACGCCGACGAAAGGAAAATCGTAATCGCGTGCCGAAAAGCTTGCGGAAATTATCTGGTTTAAAAGGTCGCCCGAAATAAGTACGTCGATATCCTTTTCCTTTAAACCGCTTTTTTCTATCGCCAAAGCAATGGCGTTTGAAAGCATTTTACACTCCGCCTTTTCAAAGGTACTTTCCGCGTACATATCGTCGTCAAGAGTAATGTCGGCGTATCCGCCTATCACCCCCACTTTTTCCTTTGAACCGCATATCGCGGCATAGCCCGAAATCCTCGGCGCATTTTTAAAAAATACCGTATTTCCTTTTTTCATACTGATAATTATAGTTTTTTCAAACCCGCCTTATATAAACAAATAAATCAGACCTACAAGCACGCCCGAGAAAACGCCAAACACTATAATCGCGCCTGCGACCGTGAACATCTTTGCCGCCATACCGTAAATCCAGCCCTCGGTTTTGAACTCTATGGCAGGCGAAGCCACGCTGTTAGCGAAGCCCGTTATGGGTACGATAGACCCCGCTCCCGCATGACGGCCTATTCTGTCGTAAACGCCGAAGCCCGTCAGAAGGGTGCCCAAAAATATCAGAATCATAGAGGTACAGCCGGCGAGTTCGTCGCCCGCAAGCCCCGCATATTCGAGCATAAAACGTATAAATTGTCCTATGCAGCATATAAGCCCGCCAACGCCGAACGCCGAAAGACAGTTTTTAAAATGCTTTGTCGGCGGGTCCTGCGTTTTTACGTAAGTCAGATAATTTTCGTTTCGGTTTTTACTTGCCCTGCCTGTCATTTTTTACGCACTCCTGCTTACCGCTTTTAATATAGCTTTCGCGCTCGTCGCGGCGCGACAAATCATATTCCTTTCTCATCTCCTGTACATCCTGTCGTTGAAATAGAGCGTTACCTTTTCAGGGAAAACGTGCGACATAATTCGGTACGCCGAATTTTTGAAACCGCTTGCGCGTATTACAGGCGGCTTGTCCTTATAAAGAATTTCACAAATATCTTCGGCAACCTCGGCAGGCGACATACCTGTCTGCTCCATATCGGCAAGCGCGGCAACAGCCTTATTCAGGCTTTGAGCATAGGTTTTGTTTTCGTCGTCGGAATAAACCTTTCTTTTATAGGTAAAGCCCGTAGCCGTACCGCCCGGAAGCATTGCGGAAACCTTTATGCCGTAAGGTTTTAACTCGTAATAAGCCTCGCGCACGAGCATTTCGAGCGCGGACTTCGAAGCCGAATAGAAAGAATCGTATAAAATGGGCACTTCGCCGCCGATAGAGCCTACCAGCACTATTCTGCCGCCGCGGTCCTTCATAAAGGGTATTACCGCCTGCAATGCCTTTAACGCGCCGAAAAAGTTAACGTCGAAAAGATAGCGGTAATCGCTCTCCTTTGCGTATTCTATGGGCGCCGCCATAGAAAAACCCGCGCAGTAAATAAGCGCGTCTATGCCGTATTTTTC
>JAIDOO010000090.1 GCA_029063275.1 Clostridia bacterium | reverse complement strand
TTCCTTTTCAGGCTGTTCCGAAAACTGCGTGAAAAGAGAATAGAAAAGCGCCAACAGTTGTCGTACTAATCTAAATACGTGGAAAACGAGCAGAACACAGTCAGAATTCTCAGCGCATTAGCCGCTGAGGATATGAAGGAGTATAAAAAGCTGACAAAGCACAAACCCAAACAGTCGGGTGGAGCTTGGAGCGTTCTGAACAGGGTTTTCGGTGCGTTGACCCTCGCTATAAAGGGCGTTGTGATTGCCGGGATAGTTGCGGCGACGTGCTTGGTTTTGCTCGATTTTACGAGGCTTGCACACGATGGCGGAAAGCTTTACGCGGTATTCGGAAAAATGTTTGAAAGCGGAAGCTGGATATTCTTTAAAAAATATCTGTTCGATTTCGCGGTCATAGGCATTTTGATGGTTTGCATAAAGGCGGGTTATTCGAGCGGTGTTTCTTCCACGTTGTGGACGGGCGTCGTCATATTATTGGTAATAGGCGCGGGTATGCTTGCGGTTTACTTTGCCTTCAAGGTCAACGACTTTGTAACCGTTGCGCAGGCGCTTGATAATCACCTTGCCGATAAGCTTGCGGGCATTGCGCCGATTCTTGAACAAATGAAGTTATCCACGCTGTTTGTTTCGCAGTGTATTATAGCGTCCGTCTTGTTCGTGCTTATGCTGGTTCCTGTAATCCTTGTCGCGGTTTTCGTGCCGAAGTTTATAGATATCGCGCGAAGCGGCAAAATTTTCAGGAGTGTGGACGGCATTTTCGGCGCGATAGCGTTGACTACGGTAATTCTTGCCGTGCTGTTGATTTTGGGCGCGGTAATAAATTCTGTTCACGACTTCGATTTTATGAGCGTGTTTAACGCTTATTTCGAAAAGAGCGGCATAGCTACGTTTATTTACGATAACAACATATTAAACGCTATGGGTATATTGAAGCTTCCTATTGCTGATTATCTGCAATAAAATAGCGCGGAAACAATTTGGTTTCCGCGCTTTTCTTGTGATATTTAATTACTTTTCTGAATAGCTTTCACAGCAGGTGCAAACTTCGCTGTCGCAAGTGCAACCTACGGTAATTTTTTCAAGGGTGCAGTTACAGCCGTTAAGGTTAAACTTACAGCCCTGAACGTTACAAGCTATATCGTGATTTGCGCTTTTCATAAAATATCCTCCGAATACAAGTATGTGTATCGTAAAGGTTATTTATTCGCAAGGTATTGACAAATCGCGCAAATTTAAGTAAAATAAACCAAAAGGAGTGCTTATGAAAATTATTTTGTTGCAGGACGTTAAAGGACAGGGAAAGAAGGGCGAGGTTATCGACGTAAACGAAGGTTACGCGCGGAACTTCCTCATAAAAAAAGGTCTGGCGGAAGTTGCCACGGCAACCAAGCTGAACGATATAAATCAAAAAAAGTCTGCGGCTGACTTCCATAAGGCGGAAGAGGTCAAGGCAATGCAGGAGCTGGCAAAAAGCATAAGCGGCAAGCTGTTCCGCATATCCATAAAGGCTGGACAGGGCGGAAAGGTGTTCGGCTCGGTAACCGGCGCCGACATAGCCGCCGCGCTTCAGGCAGACGGTTACGCCGTGGATAAAAAGAAGGTTGTACTCGCACAGCCGATTAAGACGGTCGGAGTTTACGACGTTGATTTGAAGCTTATGGAAGGCATTTCTTCCAAGATAAAGGTTAATGTGGAGGCGGAGTAGCTTCATAAACTTAATTTCACGCAAATGGAAGGCGCGGATTGCTTTGCAATC
>JAIDOO010000009.1 GCA_029063275.1 Clostridia bacterium | reverse complement strand
TACGGCTTCTTTGAGTTTAGCATTTGCGGCAGATGACGGATCAAACCACATCTCTATAAAGTCCTGCATACGCTCGTCGTTCTCGAAGATTTTGGGCTGATAGTTGTATAACTTGCCTTGCGGTTCATTGCACCGTCCAAAGATATAATCAAGTGATACATCGAAATAGTCTGCATACCATAGCAAAACTTCGTTTGATACTTCTGTAATACCGTTCTCATACCTATTAAGCGCAGATTGTGAGATATTTCCGTTTAACTTACATAACTTCATTTGCGATAGCTTAACGCTTTGCCTTAACTCTCTTAACCTTTGACCAATTACATTATTATCCATAGAATCACTCCTTGCAAAACATTATAATCATTATCTGGGTAAATGTCAAGTCTTTATATGCATAAAGATTGATTAAGATTTCTATTTGATTTTGCCCTTGAATAATTTATAGTATGAGTATAACTAAATTTAGAAAGATACGGCTCGTCATAATTATTTTAATATGGCTTCTTGTTAGCTTGATAAGTTTATTCAAAAATCTTTCTTACTACACAGTGATAAACGCAGGAAGTGTTATATCTTGTTTGTCTGCGTCATTCGCGTTATTGTTATTAATTATGACGGTGCATTTTGGTTTAAAAAAGCTATTGCCAAACGGAACAATTAGGAATAATCGATATGCTAATGTTGCACTTGATACAGTTATTTACATTGTTGCAAGTATAGTCATCTATTGTGTTCTTATTGTGCTGTATTGTGGCTTTCTTTACTTGCTATGTGAATTAGGCTATGCCCCTGCACCACAATAGATTTTCGACAAAACTTCCTATAAAAAGACAGTTCACTGCCCGTTTATGGGAAGTGAACGCATTGCGACAATATTTAGTTTATGATATAATTCATACTGTACCATTATATGTAATGAGTGGTATTATACCCTTTTTAGGGAATAGAGTTCTGCGGTGGATATGGGGCTTATCCATTGAACGCAGAAGGTTTTTAGGCGGCATAACCGCCTTGCCTTAGCTTACGGTAAGAGCGTAGGTTTTTTAAGTGTACGCAAAATTCGTGAGCCGTGATAGGCTTTTATAAGTGTACAATTTTTCAGCTATCTACCACCTTTTGCGTGGACGAGATAAATAAAC
>JAIDOO010000089.1 GCA_029063275.1 Clostridia bacterium | reverse complement strand
GAATTACTATGCTCAATCAAGTGCACTCATGGCGGAATTGGCAGACGCGCAAGACTAAGGATCTTGTGGGTAACACCATGCAGGTTCAACTCCTGTTGAGTGCACCAAAAAACGGGTTATTTTACTTAAAAATGACCCGTTTTTTTGTATTTTATACTTTTTATTAATATCCTTAAAATACGCAATATGTTTGCTATTCTAACAATAAAGCCACACGCTAAGCGAATGGCTTTTTAATTTAATAGTACTTAATTAAATACTTGGTTTAAAATCTTAACGGTTTCTTTTCGCAAATCGTATATCTCCGAAGTATTATTAATGACATAATACTTGTCAAATTCCGCATTGTCGTAATCGAATTGGCGCGAAATACGCTGTAAAGCCTCGTTTGCGGCAATGTTATCCCTTTTAGCAACAGAATTTACCCTTTCGTCCTTGTCCCTCAAAACCACTATAACCTTATCAAAATATTTTTCATATCCGCCCTCAAACAAAAGCGGAACCTCGCAAAAGTAAGCGCCTTCTCCGCTCATTTGCTTTAATGCCTTACGCATAATTTCCGGGTGAGTTAAATCATTAAGCCTTTTGAGTTTGTTCTCGTCGCAAAAAACAATATCGGCGAGTTTTTTTCTGTCAAGACAATTTTTATCATCAAAAACGTTTCCGAATTCTTCAAAAAGGCGCGAAAGAAAACTTCCGTCTGACAACAGTGATTTATAAATTTCATCGCAAGACAAAACGCTATACCCTTGTTCTGCGATAATTTTCGAAACTGTTGATTTTCCGCTGCCTATCCCTCCCGTTATTGCGATTTTTAGATTATTTTGCGTCATACCAGTTCTTTCCCGAATGGACCTCTACAGTGAGCGGAACCTTTAACTTTACTGCATTTTCCATTTCGTATTTAAGTATTTCTGCCGCCTTTTCTGCCTCGTTTTCAGGGCAATCGAGCACAAGCTCGTCATGAACCTGCAAAATCAGCTTGGCTTTCAACCTTTGCTTTTTAAGGCTGTTATAAACGTTTATCATTGCTATTTTAATTATATCCGCACTCGAACCCTGCAAAGGCATATTCATTGCCGCGCGTTCGCCGAATTGCCGAAGATTATAATTCGAAGAATTTATTTCCGCAATAACACGTTTTCTGCCTGTAAGGGTTGAAACGTATCCCTTTTCTTTTGCAAAAGCGACGTTGGAATTCATATATTCCTTGACCGCACTGTAAGTTGAAAAATACTTTTCAATATAGCCTCGTGCTGTTTCAAGCGGAATATCCAGATTGCGCGAAAGTCCGAAATCGCTCATACCGTAAATTATGCCGAAGTTCACTGCCTTTGCCTCGCGCCGCATTTTAGGCGTTACTTCTTCAATCGGTACGTCAAACACCTGCGATGCCGTAATCGTATGGATATCGATTTCCTTTTCATACGCCTCAATCAACTCCTTACAACCTGAAAAATGCGCAAGCAGTCTAAGTTCAATCTGCGAGTAGTCCGCGTCGATAAATACGTTACCTTCGCGCGGAACGAAAAGTTTTCTAAGCTCCCTGCCCTCGTCCTCGCGGACGGGAATATTCTGCAAATTGGGATTTGCGCTCGAAAGTCTGCCTGTTGCCGTTGTGGTCTGGTTATAGGTTGTATGAACAAGCCCGGTTTTTTTATCTATCAGCGGTCTGAAACCTTCGAGATAAGTAGAATACAGCTTTTGATAAAGTCGGTATTTGAGTATATAGCTTATAACGGGCGAATCACCTTCTAATTTTTCCAACACCTCAGCATTGGTGGAAAATTTGCCCGTTTTCTTTTTCTTAACCGCAGTCAGCCCAAGTTTTTCATAAAGAACTTGCCCAAGCTGTGCGGGGGAATTTATATTAAATTCACAACCGCATAAATCAAAAATTTTCTGCTTGCATTCATTTACCTGGCGTTCGTATTTCTTTGACATTTCATCAAGCATATCGCAGCTGACCACGACGCCGGTAGTTTCCATATCGTAAAGAACTTTCAAAAGCGGTTTTTCAATATCTTCATACAGATGAAGCATATCGCTTTCTTCAAGCATCGTACGATACTTAGCGTATAATTCATGGACGGCATAAGCGGCAAAATCATAGTCGTACAAATAATAATCGCAGAGATTTTTCAAATCGAAATTTGCCGCAGAAAAATCACAAAGATATTTGGCAAGCTGAACGTCCTCGAAATCGCACTCAAACCGAACGCCCAAATCATTCAAAATGTGCATAACGCTTTTACAGCCGAACACTGTGGCCTTATGCTTTGAATCCGAAAAGGCAAATTTTAAAATTTTTATAAAATCTTCAAAGCCTACTCCGTCATCAAAAAAAAGATTTTCGGAAAGCTTGATTTCAATCAGTTTTCCGCCCACGTAAAAGCTTGCGCCCTTTTCATCTGCGACTGACGAAAATTCCAAAGCGTTTCCAAACGCGGAAACAACTTCATCATACGTCTTACAAATTACTTTATCGGGATAGCTTTTTCTTTCACTATTATCGTGTTCGCTTTCCTGAAAAATATCAAGTCCCAAAAAGCTGTTAAATTCAAATTCGGCAAACATCTTTTTGACGTCAGTTGAGTAGTTGAAAGGCGCTTCACAATCTTCGATTTTTATATCCAAATCACAGTTTCTGTCAATCGTAGCAAGTTGGTACGAAAGATAAGCGGTTTCCTTATTGTTTGCCAGCTTATCCTTTACCGCGCCCTTACAATCGTCAAGATTTTGATATACGCCGTTAAGCGTTGTATAACGCGCCAAAAGCTCGCGTGCTGTTTTTTCACCTATTCCCGCCACGCCAGGGATATTGTCGGATTTATCCCCCATCAAAGCCTTCAAATCAACGACTTGCGAAGGAGTTAATCCTGTTTCTCTTTTAAAATTATTTATATTAAGCTTTTGCAAATCTGAAACGCCGCGCTTTGTGTAATAAACGTCGGTTTTATCGTCCACAAGCTGAAAGCTATCCCTGTCGCCTGTGTATATATAACTGTGCACGTCGAATTTTTTTGATAGCGTACCTATAATATCGTCGGCTTCAAGCCCTTCCTTAGAGCACATTGCAACTTTCATTGCGCTAAGTAAATCCTTTAACGGTTTAACCTGCGCCGCCAAATCGTCAGGCATACCCTTGCGTGTCGCCTTATATTCCTTATACATTTTATGCCTGAAAGTAGGCGCCTTTAAATCAAAGGCAACGGCAATGTATTTGGGCTTTTCGTCGCTTAAAATTTTAAACAGCAACTTCACAAAGCCGAATATTGCATTCGTCGGCATACCGCTACGAGTAGTAAAAATCGGCGTTGCGTAATACGCCCTGTTAAACAAACTGTTTCCGTCTATAAGTACAAACTTTTCCATATGTAAATATTTTACCACTTTTAACCAATAAAATCAATTTAATTTCAAAAAACTATTAAATCACTTGATTTTTATAACCCTTTATTATAT
>JAIDOO010000088.1 GCA_029063275.1 Clostridia bacterium | reverse complement strand
CTCTTCCGGAACGCAGGGAAAATCAACCCAGAAAGACGAGCCTTTACCAACCTCGGAATCAACGCCGAAATCAAACGAATGGTTCTCTAAAATAATCTTTACTATATTCAAACCCAATCCTGTTCCCTTAACCGGGCGGGAATGGTTTTCCTTTGCGCGGTAATATCTGTTCCATATTTCAAGCTTGTCTTTGTCGGCAATACCCTTGCCGGTGTCCTTTACCGTCAGTCTTACACGCTCCTCTGTCAGACCTTTTTTAAGACTTACGTAAACGGTTTTGTCTGCGCCCGTGTAGTTTACCGCATTGCCTAAAAGGTTGTAAATCACCTGACCTATCTTCTCCTCGTCCGCGCGCGTGTAAACGCCCGAATCGATATCGACCATAAATTTATAACCCTGCGTTTCCTGCAAATAGTCGAATTTATTTATTATGCCGTACAAAAAGTCGGTCAGGTTGAACACCTTGGACTTGATTTCGTCAAGAGTTGCCGTAACCTTTGAAACGTCTAAAACGTCGTTGACAAGACCCGTAAGCCTGTCCGCCTCGTCTATAATTACCTGCAAGTGCTTATCGCGCTTTTCGGGGTTGTCGCCCGAAATTTCGCGTATCATCGAAGCGTATGCCTTTATCATAGTAAGCGGCGTTTTTAAGTCGTGCGAAACGTTTGCGATAATTTCGTGCTGTAAATCGCCGCTTTTTTTGACTTCGTCGCGGACGGAGTTCAGTGTGTCCGAAAGGTCCGCAAGCTCGAGATATTCGGCGTTAGCGAAATTCACGCCGAAATCGCCCTGCGAAAAGCGCACGGCGGTAGACGACAGATTTTTTAAACCGCTTGAAAGCTTTTGCGAAATGGTGTAAGAAACCAGTGCCGTTGCCAAAATGACCACAACGCCCACTATTATAAAATAGGTCAACAAGCTCCTCGCCGCGCCGTTGATAATAGCCAGCGAATAGGTTGCCACCACATAACTCTCACCCTGGTATTCCACTGCGGCGGCGTAGGTCATATAGTTGTCCTGAACGTAGACCACAGAGCCCGTTACCTTGTCTGAAAGTCTTTTTATTACTCCGTCGATTTCCTCTTTCCAATCACCGTCGGCGCGTTCACCCACGGGAAGAAGAACTTCGCCTTCCTTAGACAGAACGTAAACGTTGATACCGTCCATACGGTACTCGCGTATCAGCCCCTCTACATCTTGGTCGTTTACCCTTGCGGCTACGTTTCTGCCGATTAAGACAAGTCTTTCGCGCGCCTTGTCCTCCGAAGTATTGCGGACTATTAAATAGCAAACCACTTCAACCATAACTATCAGAAACACCGCAAGCAATAAAAAGTATTTAATCAGGACGGCGTTAATACTATGCAGTTTTTTAGGTTTTACGCATTTGTCAAACTTCAAACTTGTATCCCAGTCCTCTTAAAGTAACGATAAATTTTCTGTACTGTTTAAGATTGGAACGCAGCATTTTTATATGCGTGTCCACCGTTCTGTCGTCGCCGTAAAAATCAAAACCCCACACGTCCAAAAGAAGCTTTTCACGCGTTAAGGCAATGCCCTTGTTCTTTACGAAGTAAAACAAAATTTCGTATTCCTTAGGCGTGAGCTCGGCTTTTTCGCCGTCGACATAAACGTTTCTGCCCGCCATATCTATAGTAAGCCCCTCGAAGTGAAGAACGTCTTTTTTGCTCTCTTCGCCATGACTTCGCTTTATAACGGCGTTTATCCTTGCCATAACCTCCTTAGGCGAAAAGGGTTTTGTAACATAATCGTCCACACCGATTTCAAAGCCGAAAAGCTTATCATATTCTTCACCGCGCGCCGACAGCATTATTACGGGAATATCCTTCACCTTTTTAATTTCCTTGACCGCCGAAAAGCCGTCAAGTCTCGGCATCATTACGTCCATTAAAATTATATCGAAGTCCTGCTCGCGGCAAAGCTTTACGGCTTGCATACCGTCGGCGGCTTCATATGCGGTGCCGCCTTCGAACTCAACGTATTCCCTCAATACTCCGCGTATCATCTCTTCGTCGTCAACTATAAGTACTTTCATAACTTCCTCCGTTTATATAATAAACCGCAAAATTTCAGACAAGCTGATTTTGATATGAAATATTTGTGAAATTTTAATAAGTGTACCACAAAAAAATTTTTCAGTCAATATTAAAAAAACTGTTGACAGACGCGGATTTGCGTGTTATTATAGAAATATAAACATTTGTTTGTGTTGCGTGATTTTTCGGGTTATCGCGCAGTGCAGGCACAAAAACGCTGTTCCGCCGCTGAAAGCCCTCCTTTTTCTCCGGCGGAACAGTACTAATTTACAGGTAAACAATGATAGACGAACAAAGACTTGAAATTTTGACCGAAAGCGCCAAATACGACGTTTCGTGTTCTTCATCGGGCTCGAACAGAGCGAACAGGGCAGGCGGCATCGGCAACGGCTCGGCAGGCGGCATATGCCACTCGTTTACGCCCGACGGCAGGTGTATTTCGCTTTTGAAAATATTGATGAGCAATGAGTGCATTTACGACTGCGAGTACTGCCCGAACCGCCGCAGTGCGGACGTAAGGCGCGCGAGAATTACTCCCGACGAAATCTGCGAGCTGGTCATCAACTTTTACAAGCGCAACTATATCGAGGGACTGTTCCTATCCTCCGCCGTATTTGAAAGCCCCGACAAGACTATGGAGCTTTTATACGAAACTGTGTTAAAGCTAAGAAAGGTTTATAACTTCAACGGATATATTCACCTGAAAGGCATACCGCACTCTGACTACACCGCGGTTATAAAAGCGGCAAGGCTTGTTGACAGAATGAGCTATAACGTGGAATTGCCCAGCGAAAAATCACTTAAACTGCTTGCACCGCAGAAAACAAAACAAAGTCTGCTTATTCCTATGAAGGGGCTGAAAGACGCGATAATTTATGACAAGGAAAACAAGGTCAGAAAAAACCGCGTTCTTCCCGCCGGGCAGACCACCCAAATGATTATAGGCGCTTCGCCCGAAAGCGACGGACGCATTTTAAAGCTTACCGAATCGCTGTACAGAAATATGAATTTGAAAAGGGTATACTACTCCTCCTACGTCCCGGTTGTGCAAAGCAGTAAACTGCCTGCAATCGGCGCGGGACTTTTAAGAGAACACAGACTGTATCAGGCGGACTGGCTGATACGCTTTTACGGTTTTAACGTGGACGAAATCTGCGGCGAGGACGAAAACCTTTCAAAAGAATACGACCCGAAATGTGCGTGGGCGTTAAGAAATATGCACCTCTTCCCCGTGGAGATAAACACAGCGCCGCTTGAAATGCTGTTGCGGGTGCCGGGCATAGGCGCGAGAAGCGCATACAGAATAACCGAGGCGAGGAGATTTGCTAAATTGGACTTTGATAATCTTGCAAAAATGCGCATAGTATTAAAGAGAGCAAAGCACTTTATCACCTGCAAGGGCAAATTTTACGGCTCGCAAAGCGCGGCGCAGATAAAAACCTCGCTGCTTGTTGCGGGGTCGAGCGAGGTTTCCGAGCAACTTTCGATGTTTTCGGAGACCTCCACCGCCCTTTCCGCTCTCACCGGTGAAATATGAAAATTTACTTAACGGACGGAAGCGTCGTATGCTTTTTTACCGCAGTGTTTGACTGTTTCCGCGAAAAAGATTGCGTTATAACTTCCAATCCGAACGTTCAGCTTACATTTGATAGCGAAATCGTGCGCATCGAAAAGGACGGCGAAAAGAATTTGCGCGTGCAAAAAGCTATTAACGGGTACGATAGGGAATGTACCGACGAT
>JAIDOO010000087.1 GCA_029063275.1 Clostridia bacterium | reverse complement strand
GTTTGAAAGTGCGTTGACCTCGGCTTTAATCGCTTTCAGTTTTTCGGCAATCTGAGTCGCGTTCTTTTTGTAGAAAGAAATATCCGCGCCCTCTTCTACTAATTCGTCAAGGTTTTCAAAATCTTTTAAGGTTTCCTCGATTTCGGCATATTTTTTATCAAGCAAATCCAAAGCCGCGTGAAGTTCGCGCGCCTTTGCATCAAGAGCGTCAAGCTTTTCGGGCGCTTTGGTCAAAAAGCTCTTCGCCTGCGAAAAGTTTTTCCACTCTTCCGAGCCCTGAGCGTCGTGCTCTATTTTAAGAAGCTTCGAATCCTCTTCCTGATACAATAAAAGCTGTTTTACCTGTTCCATAAATTTTCTCCTTTTTTTTACATAAGCTCCGCGTCGCAATAAAACGCCGTCGGAACGGATAAGTCTTTTGAAATGCCCGAATAAATTTTTTCAAATCCGAAGCTTTCGGCGCAATAGTGCGTGAGCTGAATAACGTTTATTCCGCGCCCTAAAAGAGCGGTTATCTCGTGATGCTTCAAATCGGACGAAACAAAAACATCCGCGCCGTTTTCTGCGGCGAATGCTATAGCTTTATCGTCGCAACCCGCGCCGCAAAACGAAGCGACCTTTTTAACCTGTCGGTCCGCGCCGTATGACAAGACCCTGTCAGAGCCGAACTTCTTTTTTACTCTTTGAACGAAAGCTTTGAAATTTTCACACTGAACGCAGTAAGCTCTGCCATAGCCTCCGCCTTCTATCGGTGCGAGAATTTCGCAGTTTTTTCCGCCGAGCCCCCGCATAAGGTGATAATCTATCCCCTCGGGCGCGGCGTCAAAATTCAAGTGCATCGAAATTACCGATATACCGCATTTTAAACACTCGGCAAGCGCAACGGCTTGCGGGTCGCGCGTTAAATCAAAACGTGAAATTCCACCGTAGATTGCGGGGTGATGGGTAACTATCAAATTATATCCGTACTCTTTGGCTTTATTTACCGAGTTTATTGACAAATCCAACGAAAACAACGCGCCGTTAATTTCGCCGCCGCAGTTTATTATTATTCCGCTGTTGTCGTACAGTCCGAATTTTTTGCAAAACCCGTCCGAAAGCGAAACGGGCGCAATTTTTTCAAGGACGGTCATTACTTCATTTAATTTCACCTGTCAGCACTCCTTGCATAAAGTCGATGGACTTTTGAATAGTTGTACGGGAAGAAAGCGCCATTTCGCGCGATAAGTACTTTTTTTTCTTTTCGATTTCAGCATTTAAAAAATCGTAAAACACGGGATTTTTAAGGCCGCTTATACAACTCTCCGCT
>JAIDOO010000086.1 GCA_029063275.1 Clostridia bacterium | reverse complement strand
CACATACGCTTCGGGCGTTTGGCTTTGTTTCTTTTTATAGAGTTCCGTATTTGCCGTGCCGAGCGAGCGGCGCGGTTTCTTCTTACGAACGGGTTGCGTTACCTTTCGTACCGGCGTTTGCATTTGCCGCTTCTTCGCCCGTTCCCGTTACGATGTTTTCTTCCTTTCCGTCGTCCATTATTACGTCCTCTTGCTTGCCGATGCCGAGTTCTGCGTTGAGTTCGTTTTGCTTGCTTACAAGCTCTTTCAACTTTTCCTCATACTCAAACGGCTTTTTGATTTCTTCTTCCGCGACCACCATATCGTTTTGCAATTCTTTCAAACGGTTTTCGGCGCGCCCTTCCTTTTCAGGGAATTCTTTGCAAAAGTTGTCTAATCTCGTTATCAAGCCGATTCCGCTGTCGCCGATGTCCATTGTGTACTTGCCTGCGCCCGTAAGTGTTACCGAGCGTTCCACCTTCATTAGCGTAACTATCGGGTTCATACTTATTTTCAGTCCTGCGTACTCCGCGACTACCGTTTCGGGTTTGCTCTTATGTAGCGCGTCCAATAACGCCATACCGCCCGTTTTCTTGTCCGTATAGATTATGCCGTTTACGCTTATGGAAAACTTTTCGGGATCGGTTGTGTGCTTGGCTTTTATCGTTGCGATGTCCTCGCGCAAGTGTTCCAAATACAGCGTTTGTCTGCGTATATCTTCGGGGTAAGTCTTGCGTACCTTATCTTGCAAAGCGTACAAGTTCTTTTTGTATTGCCCTTCCAATACGCGCAATCTCGCCACTTCCGTGTCCACTTCCATCTTCTCTTTGATTTTCGGGTTTGCCGCTGTAATCGCTTTGATTTCCGCATAAGTCAAGGTCGTTTCGTCGATGTCGTCCGCAACGCGGACCGTCAAATCGCCCCTATCTATCTGCGATATAAAGCGTTGCTTGTTTTCGAGAATCTGATATGAGTAACTATCGAATGTGCGTTCCTTGACATAGGTAAAAATCTTGACCTCCTTGTTCGTATTGCCTTGCCGAACAATGCGCCCCTCGCGCTGTTGCATATCGCTCGGACGGTATGGCGTATCGAGATGGTGTAACGCGATGAGCCGTTCCTGCACGTTCGTTCCTGCGCCGCACTTCTCCGTACTGCCGATTAGCACTCTGACGCTACCGCTGTTTACCTTGTCGAATAACGCTTGCTTTTGTAAGTCGCTGTTCGCGTCGTGTATAAAAGCAATCTGTTCGGGCGGTATTCCGCGCTGTACAAGTTTGTACTTCAAGTCGTTGTACACGTCGAAGTCCTCGCCGTACACATAGTCCTCAAACGCTTTTTTCGGGGTTGATAAATCGCAAAACACTATCTGCGTCGATTTCGTTTCCTGCGTGTCGTTCCATATCTCCGCGATATTGTCCGCGCATACGTTGAGCTTACTGCCTTCTTCGTCTGCCGCGCTTCTGTCATAGCAGCGCGGATCAAGCGCAAGTTTTTTACCGTCGCTCGTTACCTTTAACATATTGTCGATTTCGGGCGGAATCTTGTCCGTGCTTATGCGTTCGGCTCTGTCGGCAATTTCGTCCGCAAGTTCCAATACCGCGTCGCTCGGTTTGAGCGATACCACCTTTCTGTCCACGTCGGGTACATCGAGCTTGACCATATCGCTCGTCTGCACGTCCGCAAAACTGCGGTACAGCGTTAAAAGTTCGGGCAAGTTCGTAAATCGGCTGAATCGCGTTTTAGGCTTATAACCTTGCCCCGAAGGTGTCATTTCAAGGCTCGTTACCGTTTCGCCGAAGTCTGCCGCCCAACCGTCGAAGTACGTTATACCAAGCTCCTGCAACGTGTTCCGTTGCAAATAACTCTGCATTGTGTACATCTCCGTCATACTGTTCGATATAGGCGTTCCCGTTGCGAACACCACACCTTTGTCGCCGCCGTGCAATTCGTTTATGTACTCGCATTTGAGTTCCATATCGCTCGCCCTTTGGCTTGCGGTCGTGGAGATTCCTGACACGTTGTTCCTCTTTGT
>JAIDOO010000085.1 GCA_029063275.1 Clostridia bacterium | reverse complement strand
TTATCTGCTGTAATATTTAATAATGCACACGCCATTGCAGGATCGGAGAAATGTCTTTTTTCTGCTTGCTTAACCCTGAGCGATGAACGCAGATTGGGCGAGAAAGGAGCTTGATTATTAAACAAGAATAAACGGTTTAAGGCTTCGAGATATTTTGCAATCGTATTTCTACTCATCGACTCATTGTCTTGGTCTATAATGTCTTTTAATAATGATGCATCGGAAACCGTTGTCGATTCGTTCCTTGCAAGAGAACGCAGAAGCAACTGTGCTTTATGCTTGTTATATTCAACCCCGTCATTGAGGTTATTCAGATTTTCCTCAATAACACTGTCCATATAGGCTCTCGGCATTAAATGAGCTTTTTGACTGTCAACGGTAATATTCTCAGGGAAGCCACCGCGCACAATAAATTCCGCTATTTTAACAAGAGACGCTTCTTCCAACATTTGCATACCAAGATTTCCGTTGCATAATTTTTTTAAGCTGATATTACCTGAAGAATCACCGGATTCATATAAAGACATTGTGTTCATTCTGAGTCTTACGATTCTACCGGCTCCGCTATGCATAATACCTTTTGTTTTGGGCGTGGACGATCCCGTTAATATAATCTGCCCTTTTTTGTGTCTTTTATCTACTTCGGCTCTTGTTGCATCCCATATTGACGGAACTTCCTGCCATTCGTCAATCATTCTTGGCGTATTGCCTTGCAAAATCATAGAAGGATTCAATTCGGCAAGTTGCCTGTTTGAAAAATTGTTTGAAGGATCTCCAACCAAAAACTCACTGTTGGAATGAAATGCCGAAGTCCAGGTCTTACCGCACCATTTCGGCCCCTCTATACAAATAGCTCCGCTAACCTGCAAATAGGTTTCAATGGTATCATCGATAACTCTTCTTTTGTATTGGTTTTTATCCTCTAATACACCCATACCGCATCTCCTTATCTTTTTTAATTATTATACCAAAGAAACACTATGCCGTCAATATAAGTGAGCAACTTTTTTAAATATTATTGAGCAACATTTTCGACAAAAAGTGAGCAGTTTTTTGTAAACCATAAAATTGAGTCATTGTTTATTCGAACGGTCAGGGAATTTTATGCATTAAAAAAGGGCGATTTATGCATTAAATCGCCCTTTTTTAATGGTTTATTTCAGCAAATATACAAAACGTTCTAATAAGTCTCCACCGTATGTACGGTAGATTTGCTTATGGAAAAATGATTTGCGCAAGCGCGCACCGTGCTGTTCGTTTTGATTATATACTCCGCTTCTGCAAGTATGCGCATATGAATATCCCACATATATCACCCCTTTATAATGTAAATATATGTGGGTTTGTGTCGAATTATGATGTATTTTGTTCAACTTAAATGTTTAAATTTCAAAAGCGGAAAGTATCTTTTAGCGGTAGCCACTTTTTATCTTTTTCGCTTAAATTCAACGGCGTTCCGTCGGATAATGTGTAACCGTAAGAATCCGCAGAGCCGCGGTATTCGCCGCATACTCCCCACTCAATTGCAATTTCGGGGTCGTTCCAAGCAACTCCGCCCTCGTCGTTGGGGTGATAAAAATCAGTTACTTTATAACAGAATTCCGCAACATCGCTAAGCACTAAAAAGCCGTGGGCAAAACCTTCAGAAATATAAAACTGTTTTTTATTTTCTTCAGAAAGTTCCACTCCGTACCACTTGCCGAAAGTTTTACTGTCCTTCCGCATATCAACGGCGACATCGAAAACCCGACCCTTAATAACACGCACAAGTTTACCCTGCGGATACTGTTTCTGAAAATGCAATCCGCGCAAAACGCCTTTCGTACTCATTGACTGGTTATCCTGCACAAAAACCATATCCAGCCCTGCTTCATGCATGTCGCGCTGATTATAAGTTTCCGTAAAATAGCCGCGGCTATCGCCGTGCACGGCAGGCTCGATAATATGCAATCCCCCTATGCCGCCAACGTTTTTTTCGACTTTAATTTGCCCCATTTTCTATTTCCTCTAAAAATCTTTTCAACGCGTCCTGCCATGACGGCAAAGGCATAAAACCGTTTTCAATAAGTTTAGCCTTGTCAAGTCTGCTGTTAAACGGTCGCGCCGCCTTACTTAGTCCGTATTCGGCGGTAGTAACCGGAATAACGTTGACCTTGCGGTGAGCCTGTCTGAAAATCTCTTTTGCAAACTCGCACCAACTAATAAAACCGCCCTCGTTCGTGGCGTGATAATAGCCGTACTTTTCCGTTTCTATCATATCAACCAAAAGCCTTGCCAAGTCAAAAGTATAAGTAGGAGTCCCTATCTGGTCGTTTACAACTTTTAACGTATCGCGCGTTTCCGACAGCCGTAACATAGTCTTTATAAAATTGTTGCCGTTCTTGCCGAACACCCACGCAATACGCACAATGAAATACTTTTCAAGATTTTCCGACACTGCAAGCTCGCCTTCAAGTTTGGTCTGACCGTATACGTTCAGCGGCTTATAGTCCTTACAGTCGGGCTGCCAAGGGGTTTCGCCCTGTCCGTCGAAAACATAGTCGGTTGAAATGTAGAGCATTTTACAACCGAGTTCTTTACACTCTTGGGCAATATTTTTTGTGCCTACGGCGTTTACAAGCCGCACCTTATCCACGTTATCCTCGGCAGCGTCCACAGCAGTCCACGCGGCGCAGTGAATTACCGCGTCGGGGCGCACCCCGCGCATTACCTTTTTAACGCCAGCCGCGTCGGTTATGTCCATTTCGCCAATATCCACGCCCACGGCTGTGTGTCCGCGGCGGGTCAGCTCGTTTACTGCGTCGTATCCCAGCTGACCTTTAACGCCCGTTACCAAAACTTTCATTATCTGTTACCGTACATTTTTTCGTAATAGTTTTTGTACTCGCCCGAAATTATCGTTTCCCACCATTCGCGGTTTTCAAGATACCACTTTATAGTCTTTTTTATGCCGTCGGCAAACTTTGTTTCGGGCAGCCAGCCTAGCTCGTTATGAATTTTAGTAGGGTCAATAGCGTACCGCATATCGTGCCCCTTTCTGTCGGCAACGTAAGTTATAAGGCTTTCGGGCTTGCCGAGTTCTTTACAAATCAGCTTTACAATGTCGATATTACGCATCTCGTTATGTCCGCCGACGTTGTATACTTCGCCGACCCTGCCTTTATGAATTATTAAATCGATTGCTTTGCAGTGGTCCTCGACGTACAGCCAGTCGCGCACGTTTTCGCCTTTGCCGTAAACGGGCAGCTGTCTGTCGTTGAGTGCGTTGGCTATCATTAAAGGAATGAGTTTTTCGGGGAAATGATAGGGTCCGTAATTGTTGGAACAGCGGCTTATGCTGACGGGCAAATTGTAAGTTCTGTGATACGCAAGAACTAACAAATCGGCGGAAGCCTTGCTTGACGAATAGGGACTGCTTGTGTGCAGCGGCGTTTGTTCGGTAAAGAACATATCGGGGCTGTCAAGAGGCAAATCGCCGTAAACCTCGTCGGTGGAAACCTGATGATAGCGCTTGATACCGTATTTGCGGCAGG
>JAIDOO010000084.1 GCA_029063275.1 Clostridia bacterium | reverse complement strand
AAACCTTTGCAGACGGAAAAATCACCCTGCACGCAGGCGACCCCTTTACCTTTACAACAAAGGACGTTGTAGGGGACAACAAAAGAGTTTCGGTTTCCTTTGCGGGAATCTGCGACCAGATGGTGCCCGGCGATAAAATACTTTTAAACAACGGACTTATGATTTTCGAAGTCGAAAAGGTTGATAAGCCCAACGTTATCTGCAAAACTATCGTAGGCGGCGAGCTTTCAAACAGAAAAAGTATGTTTTTCCCCGACAAACAGCTTGATATGGTCTACCTCTCCGAACAGGACAAAGCCGACATCAAATTCGGCGTTGAACAGGGCGTAGACTTCATTGCCTGCTCGTTCGTTTCAAAAGCGCAGGATATTATCGACGTAAGAAACTGGCTCCGCGAATGCGGTTCGCCCGACGGTGAAATAGAAATTATCGCAAAAATCGAAAGCCGCGCGGGAGTAAACAACCTCGATTCGATTCTGGACGCCAGCGACGGCATAATGGTAGCGCGCGGCGACCTGGGCGTGGAAGTTCCTTTTGAAGAGTTGCCCAGCATACAGAAAACGATTATAAAAACCTGCCGTATCCGCGGTAAGCGGTCAATCACCGCAACCGAGATGCTCGAATCAATGATTAAGCAACCCCGCCCCACCCGTGCGGAAATTTCGGATGTTGCAAATGCGGTTTACGACGGCTCGTCTGCGATAATGCTTTCAGGCGAAACCGCTGCGGGAGCATACCCCGTCGAAGCGGTGCGCGCTATGGCGAGAATTGCACAGCAAGCCGAAGCCAACACCGATTATATCGCGTATATAAAGGACAGCGATTATCATATCACAAAGCTTTCGGAAGCGCTTTCACACTCCGCCTGCACTTTGGCGCACGATATAGGCGCCAGCGTAATCGTAGTTTGCACCAGAACGGGCGGCACGGCAAGAACGGTATCGCGTTTCCGTCCCCTCATAGACATTATCGGAATGACAACGGACGAACGCGCTTACAGAAAGCTGGCTTTAAGCTGGGGCGTTATTCCCGTTATCAGCGAAGAGTTTTACTCGGTTGACGTCCTCTTCCACTATGCAAAGCGCGCGGCTATGGATTCGGGACTGGTCAAAAAGGGCGATAAGATTGTTCTGACGGGCGGAACCCCCAACGGCAAGAGCGGAAACTCGAACCTTATCAACGTAGAAACAGTTTAAAAAACAATTCAAAAGGCGGACTTAAAGCGCACTTCCCTTAGGGAATTCTGAAACTTAATTTTTAGGAGTTGCACTTTTAAGCGATAGCATAAAGCTCTCGAACAAAATGTTCGAGAGCTTTTAACTACACATATTCAGAAAGATAAATTAAAATTTATCTTACAAGTTAGAATTATAAAAATTTATTATTCTATCAAATAGTTCATTATCCAATCCATTGCAATAAATTTCT
>JAIDOO010000083.1 GCA_029063275.1 Clostridia bacterium | reverse complement strand
GCTTTGCGGAGATACTTATTCACGGAAATTTCTACACGGATAATTTACGCAGCGCAAAGGCAACGGATAAATTCACCGTCAAGGGTGAAAAGATTCTCCGCCCCGAGTTTACTTTCCACGGTTTCCGCTATTTAAAGATAACGGGCGGGGAGATACCCAAAGAAAATATAACGGCAATCGTGCGCCATACGGATATGAAACGTACGGGTACTCTTACAACTTCAAACGTTAGGTTTAACCGCCTTATATCAAACATAGTCTGGGGTCAAAGGGGAAATTTTGTGGATATACCCACAGACTGTCCGCAAAGGGACGAGCGATTAGGTTGGACGGGCGATATAAACGCATTCTGCGGCACGGCGGCGTTCAACTACGACATACGCGCGTTTATGAAAAAGTGGCTGAATGATTTAAGAAACGACCAAAAGGACAACGGCAAGATAACGCACGTTGCGCCGGACGTTTTGCGTGGCGAGAACGACAGCTCTACGTCGGCAATGTGGTGCGACGCGATAACAATGGTGCCGTGGAATTTATATCAGACCTATGGCGATATAAGTTTTCTGAAAGACAATTATTCCGCAATGAAGAAGTTTGTTTCGGCGCGCGAAGCAAATATGACTGACGGAATAATAAACAAAGGCTTTGAATGGGGCGACTGGCTTGCGTTGGATCAGGAGCGCACGAGCTACGAAACGTTTATAGGAAGAACGGATATTTATTATATAACAAACGTATTTCACGTTGCCACGCTGAAAATCGTTGCGGATACGGCAAGGCTTTTAGGCGAGAAATCCGACGCTAAGATCTACAAGGACAAATACGAAAAACATCTTAAAAGGGTGAGGGAAGAGTATTTTACCGCAGGCGGCAGGCTGTGTTTCGATACGATAACCGCACAGGTGCTTGCATTGTATTTTGGTATAGTACCCGAACGGCACCGCACGAAATTAGCCGAAACGTTAAATGAAAATGTCAAGGTGCATAACTACACGCTGTCTACGGGCTTTATAGGCACAACCTATCTATTATACGCCCTCGCGGACAACGGATATATGGCGACGGCTTGCAAGGTTTTAATGAACAACGGTTATCCCGGCTGGTTGTACGAGGTGGATA
>JAIDOO010000082.1 GCA_029063275.1 Clostridia bacterium | reverse complement strand
AAGTTTGCGCCGGCAGAAAAATTCGTTTTTCCGGAATACAAAACATTTGACTTATTCTATGTAATTTATTATAATTTAAGCATATCAAATAAACCGAAACAGGAGGTATTTATATAAGATATTTTGCCTTGCGGTAAATCTTTCCAATGCTGTTTGGCACAATAAAACTTAATAAAAACAGGAACGGATAATTAATTGAATTAAGGTATTTATTTCAAGACTTGGTTTATCTTTAAAAATCGATGAATAGATTCAGAAGTGTTTTATAAAGAAGATGTGAGCGTCATTGCAGAATTGAATTACGGCAGTGATGATAAGTTGAGACAGCCGATACGCCGATAGATTAATTTTTCAGGTATCAGTTAAATTTGATAGAGATAGATAATCTGCTTTGAAACGACATAAAAACATCTTTTGCTTTGTTTGAAGTTTTGACGCTGATGCTGATGTTGTAGACACTAAACGTTGCTTTAAAATTTGCGTGTGTTCGATTTAAACACGTGAGTAAAGTCCTTAATGAATTCCGAATAGTCTAAGTTCTGTAAAAATGATTGAGATTTTTCCAGTATTTTTAATTAAGATACACAAGTAATTGTGCAAGATTATGACTTGATTGACAATCCTTGATTTAAATTAGCGTTCACTCCTTTTCGGGTTTCTTTGATTGAATGGAGTACATTATGTGTAATTCACAGAAAAAAGAACTCGTTATCGCCTTATTAATCGACGGCGACAACACGCAAAGCGCTTATATCGGCGCGATTGAAAAGGAACTTGCCCTGATAGGCGTAACCTCTTACAAGAGAGTGTATTATACCTATAACGACGGGATACCCAACGGTTGGGGCGGCGTTTGCAACGACCACGCGCTGAGTATGCGTGCATTTTTCCCTTATACCAAACCCGTGAAAAAGGTCAACAACAAGTTGACGGCGGGTACGGTGAAAAACGTCGCGGATTCGGGACTTATAATCGAAGCGATGGATATACTGTACAGCAATAAAGTAGATTGCGTATGTATAGTTGCCAGCGACAGCGATTACACCAACATAACCAAGCGGCTCAGAGAGTCCAATATCCGTGTAATCGGTATGGGTGAAAAGACGACCCCCATAGCATTCATAAATGCGTGCGACGAGTTCAGGTATCTTGAAACCCTGTATTCGGAATACAAAACTTCCGAAGCCGAAGGTGAAATCGAGGGCGAAAACGGCATCGTGCCCAAGGAAGAAATTGAAAACTTTATCACTAATATGCTTGTAAAAGCCGGTAAGTTTCTGGACGCAGGCGAGATAAAGAAAAAGATTTGTCTTATGTGGCCGGGTTTTGACGAAACCGACTACCTTGACCAAAAGGGAAACCAAGTTACCAAGATGTCGCGGTTTTTCGATACGAGAAAATTTAAGGTAATACACGAACCGGGCGGCAACGTCAATATTGACCTGCTCAAAAGATAATTTATCAGCTTAACAGAACAAAAAAGACTAATCGGGCA
>JAIDOO010000081.1 GCA_029063275.1 Clostridia bacterium | reverse complement strand
TTGCCGTCGAGCGTATTGATTTTTTCGCCGTCCTTTGCTCTGCGGACAACTATTTCTCTGCCGTCGAGCGTTCTCAAATCGAACGCGTGCATAGGCTGACCTAATTCCAGTAAAACGAAGTTCGTTATATCGACTACGTTGCTTATCGAGCGCAGTCCGCAGGATGAAAGTCTCTTTTTAATCCAGCGGGGGGAGGGTGCGATTTTTACGTCCTTGACGTAGTGCCCGATGTAACGCGGGCAAAGGTCGGGCGCAAGGTCCGAAATTTTAATGTTGGGATAATCGCCCTTGATAGCGTTGTAAGAGTAGTCGGGTTCTTTTACAGGCTTGTCCAATACCGCCGCAACCTCGCGCGCAATACCCAGAATGGACTGGCAGTCGGGGCGGTTGGCGGTTACCGCAATATCGAAAACATAGTCGTCAAGCCCCAGCACGGGTTTTACGTCATCGCCGTTTTTGCAATCTTTGGGAAGAAGCAAAAGCCCGCAGTAATCGCCGCCATCGAACATATCTCCGTTTACGCCCAGTTCCGCGCCCGAGCAAAGCATACCCTCGGACTCTATTCCGCGCAGTTTGCCCTTTTTAATAGTCATAACCCCTTCAACCGTAACGTGGTCTTTTGCCGTTGCGTACACGGTTGCTCCTACGAGGGCGCAGGGCGCTTTTATTCCTTTTTTAACGTTGTCCGCGCCGCAGCAAATCTGAAAAATTCCCTTATCGCCGCAATCAACCTTGCAAACGCGCAAATGCGTGCCCTCGACTGGTTCGCATTCCAAAACTTCGCCGACGACAACGCCTGAAATATCTTTGCCGACTTCGATAAGCTCTTCAACTTCAAAGCCGCAGTCGAAAAGCTTTTTTTTCAGCTCTTCTGCGGTAACGTCTATATCAACGTAATCTTTAAGCCAACTTAAAGGTGCTTTCATAATTATCTCCTTAATCCTTGAATTGCTTCAAAAAGCGCGTGTCGCCCTCGAAAAGAAGCTTCATATTGTTAATTCCGTATTTGAGCATTGCAATTCTTTCTATTCCCATACCGAAAGCAAAACCGGTATATTCGTCGGGGTCGATTCCGCAACCCTCCAATACGCGTCTGTTTACCATACCGGCGCCAAGTACTTCAATCCAGCCCGTGCCCTTGCAAAGACGGCAACCCTTTCCGCCGCACTCGAAACAGCTTACGTCTACTTCAACCGAAGGCTCGGTAAAAGGGAAGTAGGAGGGGCGCAGTCTGGTCTTTACGTCCTCGCCGAAAATCTTTTTCGCAAAAACGTCAAGCATACCTTTCAAATCACAGAGTGTAATGCCCTTGTCTACTACAAGCCCTTCCATCTGTGAAAACATAGGGGAGTGGGTTGCGTCGTCGTCGCTTCTGTAAACCTTGCCGGGGGACAGAATTTTTATGGGCGGTTTTTTGTTTTCCATAACCCTTATCTGACCCGCCGAGGTCTGGGTGCGCAGAAGCAAATCCTCGGTAATATAAAATGTGTCCTGCATATCGCGCGCAGGGTGGTCCGAGGGGGTGTTTAATGCGGTGAAGTTGTAATAATCGTTTTCTATTTCGGGACCCTCGAAAATTTCAAATCCCATACCCGCAAATATAGAAACGAGTTCTTCCTTTATAAGTGTGTTGGGGTGGTATGCGCCGTCGTGCAGAAAAGTGCCGGGGATTGTTACGTCCAATTTTTCCTCGGAGTACTTTTTATCAAGCTCAATCTTTTTAATATGCTTTTCGATATCGTTGAATTTTTCTTCCGACCACTGTCTGAAAGCGTTTAATACCTTTCCAATAGTGGGACGCTGTTCGGGGGGCACGTCGCGCATATTTTTAAGTAATTGCGAAATTTCTCCCGTCTTGCCCAAAAAGCGCATTTTGATTTCAAGCAGGCTTTTACTTGATTTTATGTTTTGTACTGCACTTTCAATCTGTTCTTCGATTTGTTTGATTTTTTCCTGTACGTCCATAATTCACCTTAAATTTTTTTATAAAAAAACCGCCCTGTAAACACAGGGCGAATTAATCGCGGTACCACCTGATTTCACGGCAAAAGCCGTCTTATTGACCGTTTACGCACGGCGTGCGGAGCGGACTACTCATTGCTTTTCACCCGTCGGCTCGCGGGTGAATAACCGCTTCTGTCCCTATGAAAAACCTTTCAGCCGTTTTCGGGTTTTTCTCTCTGGATAGGGGCGTATAGACTCGGTCTGTCCCGTTCATCGCCTTTAAAATTAAGCTTATTATAATAATTTATAAATTTATTGTCAACTAAATTTCAATATATACTGCCGCCCTCGCAGTCATACGCAACTACCACAGGGAAGTCTTTTATTTCCAGGCGGTAGACCGCTTCGGACAACAGCTCGGGAAAGGCGATGCACTCGCTCTTTTTTATCGCGTTTCCGTACAGTGCGCCCGCGCCGCCGATTGCGGAAAAATATACGCCGTTATTGTTTTTTATTGCTTCGCGCGTGGCTTCGTTCATTTCGCCCTTGCCGATAAATCCGCTTACGCCCAGGGCGAGGAGGCGGGGCGCAAAGCTTTCCATTCTTGCCGAAGTAGTAGGCCCGCAACTGCCTGAAGCCTTGTCGGGCTTTGCGGGGCACGGACCTGCGTAATAAATAACGGCGTCTTTAATTTCAAAGGGAAGAGGCTGTCCGCCGTCAAGATACTCAAAAATTTTTCTGTGCGCACAGTCGCGCGCCGTAAGTATTGTTCCCGATAAAAGCACGCTTTCGCCCGCGCGCAAAGACTTTAACGTTTCTTTACTCAAAGGAAGGGTCAGCTTTTTCATAATTCCTCCTTTTCGCACCGTATGCAGTGGCACTGGATATTCACAGCTACGGGCAGTCCCGCGATGTGGGTGGGAGCGTATTCACAGCTCACGCCGATAGCGGTGTCGCTGCCGTGAAAGCCCTGACAGCCTATATCAAGTTCGTTTATTTTTTCAAGCGCGGCTCTTTCTATCGCGGCAACGGACGGGTTGGGGTTCTGTACTCTAACGTCCCTTGTCAAAGCCTTTTTTGCCAGATATGCGCAAGTGTCAAAGCTTCCGCCTATCCCGACTCCGACGTAAACGGGCGGGCAGGGGCGCGAGCCTGCAAGCTTAACCGTTTCTACAATGGCGGCGATAACGCCCTCGGTTCCCTGGGCGGGTTTAAGCATATACATTCTTGACATATTTTCACTGCCGAAGCCTTTGGGCATAAAAGTTATTTTAACTTTGTCGCCCGCAGTAATTTCGGTATGAATAACGGCGGGGGTATTGTCGCCCGTGTTCTCTCTCGTAAGAGGGTCGCAGACCGATTTTCTGAAATATCCGTCGGCATACGCGCGGCGCACGCCGTCGTTAATTGCCTCGCTTAAAAGCTTGCCTTCGAGATAAACATTCTGACCTATTTCAAGAATGACCACGGCAAGACCCGTATCCTGGCACACGGGCATTTGCTCGCGCTTTGCAGTTTCGCTGTTTTCAATAAGGGTACCGAGCGCAAACTTCGCGGTTTCGCTGTTCGCGGTCTTTTTTGCCGCGTGCAGTGCGTTAAGACATGAAGGGGTGAGATTTACGCCTGCCCTTAAAGCCATTTTGTATATTTTTTCTTCTATCAAAGACGTGTTTATCTTTCGCATATTTAAATTTTATTACAAAATCGTCAAAAAGTAAATTAAATATTTTACTAAAATGTTATTTTAAGCTATAATCGGATTATGGAACAGAGTAATACTCTAAAAAGCGAAGTTAATACCGCATATCCCAACCTTAACTCAAAAAACGGCGGAATTGCGTTCAGCGTAAACGTAGGAGCGTTTTTGATTACGTCGCTTATGGCGGGAATAATAATAATTTTATTTGGCATAGACGATAAAAGCGACGCTTACGTCTATATAAATTATCTTGCTTCGCCGATTGCGCTTACAGTATGTTGCACCGTATTTTTGGCAGTTAGCAAAATTCCGTATAAAGCGGTTTTTCCCGTAAAGTGCAAACCCAAATACTATTTTATCGGCATACTTCTGATATTCGGGCTTTTATTTGCCGTAAGTCCCGTAAACACTTACGTCGTAAAGCTCTTCGAGCTGTGCGGCTATCAGCCCAGGGAAAGCTCGAGCTACTATCCCGATTTAAGCGGTGCAAAAATAATCCCCGCTTTCCTCGTTATGGCAATTCTGCCCGCGCTTGTGGAAGAGTTTTTATTCAGAGGCGTAATTTTAAATTGCTGTGAAAGGAGTATGGGGGGCTTACCCACAGTATTTACCGTCGGCTTTTGCTTCGCGCTCTTTCACGGCTCGCCCGAACAGACCGTGTATCAATTTATCGTGGGCTGCGCGCTCGCATTCGTTGCGGTTAAGTCGGGCTCGATTTTGCCGTCGATATTGATGCACGTTATAAATAACGGATTGATAGTAACTTTCGCCGCGTGCAATCTTTTCGATGCGGACGGAAATCTTATGATGTCCGATACGGCAAATATTATTATAATCGTGTTTGCGGCAGTTGCGCTTGTCGGCGGACTTGTATGGCTATTCCTCGATAAAAAGCCCTTTAAAAAGGGTGAAAAATGGGGCGTTGCAAAATTCTATATTTTTGCTTCGGCAGGAATTGCGGTGTTCAGCCTTATATGGATATTATCGCTGTTCGGGTGTGCTTAAATGATTAAGATAGACGTGGTATGCGTGGGGAAGATTAAGGAAGAGTTTTACCGCGCGGCAGTGGACGAATATTTAAAACGGCTTTCGCGTTTTGCAAAGGTTGAAGTGCGCGAAATTGCAGAGGGCAAAAACCTCTCGGAAGAGGGTGAAAATATTTTGCGAGCGGCAAAGGGAAAAATTATCGCCCTTTGCATAGAGGGCAAAAAATTGTCAAGCGTACAGCTTGCGGACTATGTAAAAACTCTTTGCGACAACGGGGACAGATTTACTTTTATAATAGGCTCGTCGTGCGGACTTGCGGACAGCGTAAAAAACGCCGCGCACCTTAAACTTTCTTTTTCTGATATGACTTTTCCGCACCAGCTTATGCGCGTAGTTCTGCTGGAACAGCTGTATAGGAGTTTTATGATTAACGGCGGCGGGGAATACCACAAATAACAAAATCATACTTTATTGTGTGATATTTGAAGAGGTTAAAAAATTTTACCAAAGCTACGACGGCAAAAAATGCGTTATAGGCTACTCGTTCCGCGGCAGGGAAATTTTTGCCATGCACGTTGGCAGTCTTACGGGCAGACAGTTCATTTCAACTTACGCCATTCACGGCAGGGAATGGATTACCGCACGGCTTGCATTAAAGCATATTAAGCTGGGTTTAAAGCGCGGAGGCGGTTGGGTAATTCCGCTTGTCAATCCCGACGGAGCGCAATACAGCCAGGGTACACACCCGCTATGGAAGGCTAATGCGCGCGGCGTGGATTTAAACTGCAATTTCGACGCCAACTGGGGAACGGGCAGACTGAACACGCGTATACGCGGCAGTGAAAACTGCATAGGGGATTTTCCGTTTTCAGAGGTGGAAACGATAGCCCTGCGCGAATTCACTAAAAAAATCCGCCCGTATGTTACGCTCAGCTTTCATACCAAGGGTGAAGAAATTTACTGGGAGTTTGACGGCAAGGGCGATATGCGCGGAGCGGAAATTTTAAAGCAGGCGACGGGGTACGAGGTTAAAAAAATTTACGGCTCGTCGGGCGGATACAAGGACTGGTGTATTAAAAAACTGTGTATCCCCGCTTACACCATTGAGTGCGGGGCGGACAGCCTCGAACACCCGATAACCAATATAAAATATTTGAAGAAGTGCTTTAAAGCGCTCAAAATTTTTACGGAAAAGTATGGCTGATAAATTTATGCAAGCCGCGCTTAAATGCGCGCAAAAAGCAATGGACGAGGGCGAGGTGCCCATCGGCGCGGTTGTGGTGTGCGGCGGAAAAATTATTTCGCGCGGACACAACAGGCGCACCAAAAGACAGATTGCCACCGCCCACGCGGAGATAGAGGCGATTGAAAAAGCGTGCAAAAAGCTGAAAAGCTGGCGCATACCCGAGTGCGAGATTTACGTTACGTTAGAGCCCTGCCCGATGTGTCTCGGCGCAATGCTTAACGCGCGTATTAAAAAGGTATACTACGGCGCGCCGGAAGGCAAGGGGCGTTCAATGACGGCTCAGCTTGCCGCTTCGAATCTTGTTAACCACACAATAGAAGTGGAGGGCGGGATTATGGAAGAGGAGTGCGCCGAAATTCTTTCCGCGTTCTTTTCACGGGTAAGAAAGTCAGAAAAACACGAAAACTGAAAAATACTTCCATAGGCAAATTGTTCGGCAATTTAAGTTGACTTTAAAGCCGTATGATAATAAAATGGTATACGGAGCCCAAAACCAAAGGAACGAACGAGAGGGAAAACTCTCTTTGAATACGAATGTAAAATCGGAGGAATTAAAACCCAAATGATTAACCACGGTAACGAAATTAAAATCTTTACTGGTAATTCAAACAAACCCCTTGCAGAAGCTATTGCAAAACAGCTTAACACTTCGCTCGGACAGATGGAGGTAACGCATTTTTCAGACGGCGAGATTTACGTCCGCTACGACGAGTCTATCCGCGGAAAAGACGTGTTCCTCATACAGTCTACGAGCGCGCCCGTAAACACCAATCTTATGGAGCTTCTCATTATGATTGACGCGGCGAAGCGTGCAAGCGCGGGAAGAATTACCGCCGTAATTCCCTATTTCGGCTATGCCCGTCAGGACAGAAAGGCGCGTTCGCGCGAGCCTATTACGGCAAAGCTCGTTGCCAATCTTATAACTTCGGCAGGTGCGGACAGGGTTCTTACAATGGACCTGCACTGCCTGCAAATACAGGGCTTTTTCGATATTCCTCTGGACAACCTCGTCGGCGGTCCTACGCTGTACAATCACTTCAAACCCAAGGTGGACGACGATTTTGTGGTGGTTTCGCCCGATATCGGCTCTGTTGCGAGGGCGCGGAAGGTTGCTACCCGTATGGACGCTAAAATGGCTATAATCGACAAGCGCCGCCCCAAGGCGAACGTTATGGAGGTTATGAATATTATCGGCGACGTAAAAGGCAAAAACTGCCTTATGATTGACGATATGATCGATACCGCAGGCACAATCGTGCAGGGCGCGAAAGCGTTGAAGGAAGCCGGCGCGAAAGAAATTTACGCTTGCTGTTCGCACGGGGTTTTATCCGGTCCCGCAATCGACAGATTAAAGGCTTCTCCCATTACCGAGCTTGCAATGCTTGATACTATCAACATTCCCGAAGAGAAGATGTTGCCGATTTTCAAAATGATTACCACCGCGCCTATATTCGCGTCGGCAATCGAAAACGTTTACCTCGACAGACCAATGTCAAAAATATACGACTGATAACAAACCGCCACAGTACGCTGTGGCGTTTGATTTAAAAAGGAAAGAGATGAAAATTATAGTGGGTTTGGGCAATCCCGAAGAAAAGTATCTGAAAACTTTTCACAATATGGGTTATATCGCCGTCGGCGACGTTGCGGCAAAACTGGGCGTAAAATTCAAAAAAAAAGAATGCGAGTCCTGGGTTGCGGAGGGTAACGTCGGCGGCGAAAAGGTGATTATCGCGCGCCCCGTTACCTATATGAATTTAAGCGGCAGGGCTGTAAAACAGCTGTTGGCAAAATACAAAGCAACTGCCGATGACCTCGTTATAATCTACGACGATTACGATATTCCTAAGGGCGCCGTGAGGATACGCCCCTCGGGAAGCGCGGGGACCCATAACGGTATGCGCTCGGTAATATCCGAAATTAATACATCGAACTTCGCGAGGATAAGAATAGGAATACGCGACAGCGAAGTAAATATCCCCATTATAAACTACGTCCTTTCCGAGGTCAGAAAGGAAGATTACGATTTGTTTGTCGCCGCCTGCGGGCGTGCGGCGGATGCGGCGATAGCTCTTGCCAAGGGTGAAAAAACAGAACTGGTGATGACCGCATACAACGGTTAATATATTTAAAGGTAAGTATTTTGGATAGTCAATTCTTTACCTACCGCAATTTAGGGGGGAACTATGATTCCCTCGGTAACGACGTCCGCCTCGGAACTCCGACGGCGGTTTTCGGCGTTTCGGAAGCGCACAAATATTTGCTGTCCGCATTGTCCGAGCAGAAAATCCTTTACATAACTTCGGACAGCGTTTCCGCGGCGAAAGCGTTTAACTCAATCAGTGCGCTGTCTGGTAAAAGCTGTACGCATCTTTTAGCCAAAGACGAGGTGATTTTATACAAGGACGCTCTTTCAAAAGACGCTCTTTTTAAAAGACTTTCGGCAATTCATTCGATGCAGACGGGCGCACGCATAGTTGTGGCGGACGTTGAAAGCATAATGCAGCTTTTTCCCGCGCATATCGATTACGTAGTGTTTGAGGTGGGAAAGGAATACGACTATTCCGCTATTCCCCAAAAGCTTGTAAAAATGGGCTATTCGCGCGAGTATTCAGTTGACAGCAAAGGTTCGTTTGCGGTGCGCGGAGATATTCTCGATTTGTATCCGATAAACAGCGACAACCCCGTCCGCATAGACTTCTTCGGCGATACCGTGGAAAAAATACGTCCTTACGATACGACAAGCGGTGAAAGGCTTGAAGAAGTAAATAGTATCTGCGTGGTTTCCGCTACCGACGTCAGCTATAACGGCGAAGATACGGCAAGGGTAAAGGCGGAAATTTCAAACTGCCTTAAAAACAGCCCGTCCGAAGCCCTTCGACGCGCCAAAGCGATTTCAGACGATATTTTTATTAAGCTTGATTCGGGCGCTCCCTTTGCGGGTGCGTCGTTCGTAATGCCGCTTTTAAGCTGTGCCCGTACCGTATTCGATATTCTGGATAAGGATACATTAATAGTTTTCGACGAATGCAAACTGTTAAACGACGCAATGAACGGAATTTACAAAGAACATTCCCAGCGCGTTCAGGAGCTTAAAAAAGCGGGTGAAGCCTTTAATTTCAGTATAGGTCAGTTAATCCCGCCGGAAAGTCTTACCGAGGGTTTTAAAAAATTCCGTTGTCTTGCCTTGCAGACGTTCACTACAAGCACGCAGTTTTTTACGCCTTTAAAAACTTATAATTTCAGCTCGTCGCCCGCGCCGTCGTATCTCAACGCGATGCCTCAGCTCATCACCGATTTAAAGAACTGGCTTTCAAACGGGTACAGGATTCTGATTTTTACCGGCGGTATCCAAAGATACGAAAAGCTTGCCGCGCTGTTAACCGACGAGTATCTGCCTGTTTATCCCGTTCCCGAACGGCTCGAAGCCTTACACGGCGTTTCGATAACTTCCGGGGAAATGCCTCACGGTCTTATAATCCACGAAAGTAAGTTAGTGATTTTAGGAAGTAGCGACTTATATACGAAAGCGGTTACAAAGCGCATAAAAAGAAAACGCGGCGATATGTTCACAGCGCCCGAAATCGGCGACTATGCCGTACATGAAAAACACGGTATAGGCAAAATCACGGGCACACAAAAAATCGAAACCACCGACGGAATAAAAGAATACGTTTCCGTTGAGTACAAGGGCGGCGACGTTTTGTATGTCCCCGTCGAGCAGATGGACGTGCTTTCGAAATACGTCGGCGAAACAAATCCGCCCCTTTCAAAAATAGGCGGAGCGGATTTCGACAGGATAAAGGAAAGGGTAAAGCGCTCTATACGCGCGCTCGCTTTCGACTTAAAACAGCTTTACAAAGAACGCGGCGAGAAAAAGGGATTTAAATTCCCCGAAAATTCCGTTATGATGCAGGAGTTCGAAGACGCGTTTATCTATGAGGAAACGCCCGACCAGCTTGCGTCGATTGAAGAGATTAAAGCGGATATGTGTTCGGAAAAGGTGATGGACAGACTGCTTTGCGGCGACGTCGGTTTTGGCAAGACGGAAGTCGCGCTCCGTGCGGTGTACCTTTGTGTGCTCGGCGGAAGGCAGGCGGCTTTGATGTGCCCGGGCACAGTGCTTTCGGAACAGCATTTCAATACCGCGATGGAAAGGTTCAAGGACTTCGGCGTAAAGGTGGAAAAGTTAAACCGCTTCAAAACGCCGAAACAGCAGGCTGAAACATTAAAGAGACTTGCAGACGGAGATATAGATTTCATCGTCGGAACGCACAGGCTTTTGTCAGGGGACGTTAAGTTCGATAATTTAGGTCTTTTGGTTTTGGACGAAGAACAGCGCTTCGGCGTCGAGCACAAGGAAAAGATAAAACACATCAAGTCGGATATAGACTGTCTTACAATGACGGCTACGCCCATACCGCGCACCCTGCATATGTCGCTCTCAGGCATAAGGGATATAAGCACAATCAATACCCCGCCGCAGAAAAGACTGCCTGTTCAGACCTATGTCGTAGAGGAAACCGAGGCGCTTATACGCGACGCGTGTATAAGGGAGCTGTCGCGTGGCGGTCAGCTTTTTATCCTGTACAACAGGGTGGAAACTATATCTTCGTTCGCAGGAAAAATTGCCGAAATTGTCCCCGAGGGCAAGGTGTGTTACGCGCACGGCAGAATGGAGCGCGACAAGCTTGAAAACAGCGTGTTCTCGTTCTACCGAGGAGAGAAAAACATACTGGTAACTACAACTATAATCGAAAACGGAATAGACCTCCCCAACGCCAACACGATTATAGTAATCGATGCCGACAGGCTGGGGATATCACAGCTTTACCAGCTTCGCGGAAGAGTGGGGCGAGGCTCGCGCCTTGCGCACGCATATTTTACTTTCAAGCCCGAAAAGGTTTTGACTTCGGACGCGGCTGAAAGGCTTAAAGCTATAATGCAGTTTACCGAACTCGGTTCGGGTTTCAAGGTCGCAATGCGAGATTTGGAAATCCGCGGTGCGGGCAACGTGCTCGGCGCGGAACAGCACGGGCATATGGATAAGGTGGGCTACGAGCTGTATTCGAAATTGTTAAAGGAAGAGCTTACGGGCGAAAGCTCGTACTCGGCAGAACTTGAAATAAAGACTACCGCATACATACCCGAGAGCTACGTCGAGTCGGGCGCGGGCAGAATGGACTGTTATAAACAGATTGCCGAAATCCGTTCGGTTGAGGATTATAAACGTGTTTGCCTTTCAATAGAGGACAACTACGGACCAATGCCCGACGAGGTTTTAAATCTTCTTATTATCGCAGTGTTGAAGTCGTACGCCGCAAAATTCAACGTCAAAAAAATCTGCGTGGACGGCAAGGAGGGAGCGTTCGAGCTTCCCTCGATAAATTCGTTAAACGATAAAAGACTTGCCGCCGCGCTGGATAACTTTAAAGACAGCGTAAAACTTTCAATGGCAAAAGCGCCCCTGATTATTTTCAGACCGAGACGCAGTCCGACCAAAACAATGCTCGAAATGACAAAATTTTTAAAATTTGCAATAAGTTTTACTTAAATTCCGCCAAAATTATTTGCTATCGCGTTCCAAATATTATATAATGGGAACTGGTATTTTATCGCTACCTGATAGCAGGAGATAACATTATGAAGAAAAAAATAGCGGCGGTTGCCGCACTGGCAACGTGTATCGCGCTTACCGCAACCTTTACCGGCTGTTCGCTCGTGTCCTCTGATAACCAAAAGGATATGGAACAGGTCATTTGTGAGGTTGACGTTTCGCGTTCGGACAAGTTCCCCACGCAACTTGTGGCTTACAAAGACGCAATCACTACTACTTCGATAGTAAAGAGGGATTTGGTTTCCTACTTTTTAAACGTGGGCTACTCGTACATTCAGAGCGGCACATCTTATGAAGATACGTTCAATATGCTTTTGGACTCTCTCGTTGAAAACGCGGTTCTTACGCAGTATTGCACTTTAGAGCTTTTGGCGCAGAGCGAGGACAGCAATGCGCTTGAAGTTTTCCTTGAATTCGATAACGACGTAGAAAGATACGAGTATCTTTTGGGCAGTAAAAACGTAGGCACCGAAAACGTATCTTACAGCGACGAGGTTATGCTTGCGCGCTATTCGCTCTATACTTCGCTCAATTCGGCGATAGACAATTACGAAAAAATCGTAATCGACGAGGACGACGATTATGTAGGCACTGCTACGCGCACCACGCCCGTAAACGTCGGTACTGAGCAGGAGGACTATTACCCTCACAGCGAAGACGGCGGGCTTGATTACTACGTTTATACCGGCTATCAGGGCTACCTTCTTGCCGACAGCGGAATTTATCAGGAAGACGCGCTCGAAGGCACTACAAGGCTTACAAGACTGAGAGCTTACAACAGCTTTATCAGCAATCTTGTAAATAACTATCTCATTGACGAAAAGGAAGACCTTACCGACATAATGGGTCTTGACTATATTCAGAATGAATACCTTACCCAGCTTAAAGCGCGCGCGGTAACAAAATATTTCGACGATTACGAGCAAAGTCTTGAAAGCAAGCTTAAAGGCGGCGACAATGAGGTTACCTCGTATGTTAATTCCGTTTATAACGAGCTTTTAAAACAACAGTCAAGGGACTATTCCACGGCTTCCGATTTCGAAGCCGCGCTTGACGAGATGGCTTCGGATTCTTTCATTCTGTACAGCCCCTCGACTTCAGACAGCGACAAATTCGACGGCGAGCACTACGGAAAGTACGGCTTTGTCTATAACATTTTGCTTCCTTTCAGCGGCGTTCAAAGCGCTGAGCTTACCGCACTCAACAGTAAATTTATGTCCATAGAGGATTATAATTCCTATTATAGCGGCAGAAACGCAATTCTTGAAAATATTACGACGGTTGATCAGCGTTCGGCTTGGTTCAACGGCGCAACGAAATATGCATTTGACGCAACCGACAGCGGTTTGGATATTTATTCTACTTCCGTAAACAGCAACTGGCTGTTCTTTGAGGACAACCTCACCGACAGCGAAGAGGGTGGAAGATACGAAAAGTTGCAGACGTATACTGGTAGCTATCCCTACAACGGAAGCGTTTACGAAAACGAAGACGGCAGTTTTACCTTGCTCGGCAACAAAATCGATATTGACGGTATGCTCGCGGAATTTTCGGCATATATTAACTATGTGCTCGGCGGTGAAAAGGTATCGTTTGATAACGGATATGTTCCCGGAACGAAAAATTCGGCGTATTACGCAACAAACGATTTCTATAAAGCGGACGATAAGGACGAGGTAGATTATTCAAAATTCGTTTACGCAAGCGGCAAAGTGGATTTGGGTACCTTCAATAAGGAAGATTTGCTTAATCCCGAAACCGACCAGTATAAGGCAATGAGCGCCGTCAACGAATTGCAATTCGCTTATACCACTGATACAAGCGTGCTTTCAACCTATGTAGGTTACTCTGTTTCCGCTTACGATACCAGTTATATCAAAGAATTCGAATACGCCGCAAAGCTTGCAATAAGCATGGGCGAAGGCGGTTTTGCCGTCTGCGCGGGCGACTACGGTTGGCATCTCATATATGCAACCTACGTTTTCGATTTTGAAAATAACGGCGAAGTTTATACACCCGACTGGACAAGAGTTTCGACAGAAGGCACTTTTGAAAATCTCTTCTTCGAAATGATTAAGACCAACAGTTTTTCTTCGGTATCAACAAACCTGCGTAGCAGGATTTTAAGCGACTTTAATAAGGATACGTCGGTAACCAAATACCAGAGCAGGTATCAGGACTTACTCGACTTGGACGATTAATGGAAATCTGGCAGGCAATTATTCTCGGTTTGGTTCAGGGACTTACTGAATTTTTACCGGTATCATCATCGGGACACGTTGCTTTTTTTCAGGGCGTGTTCGGCATAAACGATGACCAGATTGCGCTGTTTTTTACCATAATACTTCACCTCGGCACGCTTGTTGCCGTGTGCGTAGTGTTCTGGAAAGACATAATAGCACTGTTTAAAAAGCCCTTTAAAACTCTGGGCTTTTTGGCTTTGGCGACTGTTCCTGCGGCAATTACGGGTTTGTTGTTCGAATATTTTGATTTGGACGATGTGCTTTTAAACCGTAAGTGTATGGGCATTGTGCTGTCGGTATTGTTTTTTGTAACTGCGGCTGTGCTGTTTATTACCGAAATGGTCGTAAAGCGCAGACAGAACACTTTGCCGCTGTGCTTTAAAACGGTAATACCGATGGGCTTGGCTCAGGCTATGGCGGTTCTTCCCGGTATATCGCGTAGCGGTTCCACTATATGCGCAGGAACGCTTGCTGGTTGCAGGAGTGAAGAGGTTGCAAAGTTTTCCTTTTTAATGAGTATCCCCGTTATTTTGGGCGGTTTTATCGTAGAGCTCGGCTCGGGGTTATACAAAGGGGAAATCCAGCAGTCGTTTGTCGAGGGGGGTGCAACCCTCGGCTGGAGCGTTGCGCTCGGCTTTATAATCTCGGCAATATCGGGGCTGTTTGCGATAAAAGTAATGCTTAAAGTCATTAAAAAAGCAAATTACAAGTGGTTCAGTCTTTATCTAGTGCTTTTATCCATAACCTGTTTGGTTTTACATTTTACTTTCTTTAACGCATAATAAAAGGGCGGATTGTTCCGCCCTTTTTCGTACATTAAAATTCGGTTTTGCCAAGCAGGTAATCTACGCTTGTAGAAAACAGCTCGGCAACGGCTAAAAGCGTGTCAAAATCACATTCGCGTTCGCCGTTTTCCCAATATGCGATAAGCCTTATTGAAACGTTAAGTTTTTCTGCGACGTTTGCGCGTGAAAGACCGTGCTCGGTGCGCAATTCTTTAAACCTTTCTGCAAATTTATTCATACTAAGATAATAGAACATTTTGTTCCTATATGCTTGACAATGAACATTTTGTTCCTTACAACTAAAATATATAAGCATTTACCTAAAATTATACCGAGGCAATGATGGAAGAAATTTTAAAGGCTGAAAATCTTAAAAAAACATTTAAGCTATCAAAAAAACAACAGAGGCTCGAAGGTGTTTCCGTGCCTTTGAAAGTTGCGGTGGACAATTTGTCTTTTACTGCTTACCGAGGCGAAATTTTCGGACTTTTGGGTCCCAACGGCGCCGGTAAAACTACTACTTTAAGAATGCTTGCAACCCTTATAAAGCCGGACAGCGGCAACGCTTTCATTAACGGCAATAGTATAGTAAGCGAAGAATATGCCGTCCGAAAAAGTATAGGTTTTTTGACCAGCGAGCTGAAACTCGACGACTTTTTTACGCCTAATTATCTTTACGATTTTTTCAGCGAACTTCACTGCGTAGACCGTGCAACGCGCGACGGCAGGAAGAGGGAGCTGTTCGCCAAATTCGGAATAGACAGATTTGCCGAAGTAAAGTTAGCCAACCTTTCGACCGGAATGAAGCAAAAGGTTTCACTTGTGGTTTCAATCGTGCACGACCCCGACCTGATAATTTTCGACGAGCCGACAAACGGACTTGACGTGCTTACAGCAAAAGTCGTTACAGACTTTTTGCAGGAGCTTAAATCCCAGGGCAAAACCATAATTCTTTCAACGCACATTTTCAGTCTTGTTGAAAAGTTATGCGACAGGGTCGGTATTATAATCAATGGCAAGCTCGCGGCGCTAGATGCGCTTGAAAAACTGATTGAAAACGATACGCTTGAAAATACCTTTTTCGGAATTTACAAAAGTGTTACGGGTGAAAACGTATGAAAAACGTCTGGACGATAGTAAAAAAAGAATTTTACCGCTTTTTCAGGGACAAGCGTATGATAATAACCGTGCTTTTGCCCGGTATATTGATTTACGTTTTGTATTCGCTTATGGGCACAGTATTCTCCGAAAAGGCTGTGGATAAGGATTACAAGCCTACGGCTTACGTTATAAATATGCCGACCGAGATTGAAGAGACATTGGAAAGCGCATTGTCTGTTTACGATAAGGATATGACTGAGGAGGAAGCAAAGGAAAAAGTTTCCGTCGGCGAAGCGGATTTGGCGTTGGTTTTTCCCGATAATCTTTTTGCAAACGACAGCTCTGAAACGCCCGACGTGCGGATTTACTACAATTCTTCGAAAAACAGTTCCGTTGTGGCATTTTCAATCGTAGAAGCTGTATTGGATTTATATAAGCAACCTGCTTTCAGCGTTAACGCGCAAGGCGGAGGCGACCTCGCCGACGAAAAGGATACCGCCGTAAGTATTCTTTCGATGTTGGTGCCTATGCTGATGTTTGCGATGCTTGCTTCTGCGTGCATTGCGGTTGCTCCCGAGTCGATTGCGGGGGAAAAGGAGCGCGGGACAATGGCTACTTTACTGGTTACGCCGATTAAGCGCGTTCAGCTTGCAGTAGGTAAAATAATAAGTCTGACCTGCTTTGCAATGCTCAGCGGCGTATCCAGCTTTATCGGCGTAATATTTTCACTGCCCAAACTTGTTGGCGGTTTTATAGGCGCCGAAACTGCCGCACTGTACGGCGTTGGCGACTACTTCATGTTGTTCGGATTGATAATTTCAATAATTTTCGCAATAATCTCAGCCTTTTCAGTGCTTTCATCGCTTGCAAAAAGCGTAAAGGAAGCAGGCGCAATGATAACGCCTCTGATGATGGTAATAATTCTTTTGGGGCTTGCAACTATGTTTGTATCGGCAAATCCCTCTCTCGGGCTCTTCGCTATACCGCTACTTGGCAGCGGACTTGCAATTTCATCAATAATGTCGTTTACTGCGACGGGTGCGGGAGTGGCGCTTGCGATTATTTCAAACGTAGTTCTTGCGCTTCTGCTTACCGTGCTTTTGGCGTTTACGTTTAAAAGCGAAAAAATAATGTTCGGTAAATAATACAACGCCCGACGGCTTTTGCCGTCGGGCGTAAATTGTTAAAAAAAAGCTGTGCAGTCTTTTTTGCCGAAATTTGCCGAAGCGTAAACCTTACAGGTAGCTCCTCCAAAGCTCCCCTATGGCACACCGAAGAAACTGTTTAGTGCTGCTATATCCCTATCCTGACACGGTTCGCAGCGTTCGGTTGCATAAGACCTTGGTATCAACACCCCTTATAAGACGCAGCCTTCCACAAACTCCGTCGGGAAAGACGTTCAGTCCTGCTGTAGCGGATTGCAGGTACAGGGCACCGCTAACTCCCCACCTAGCACAGTAAAATTATTTTAGCAGAAATAACGTACTTTGGCAAGCAATTATAAAGGTTTTAAGTTGACAATTTTTAGGCTATATTGTAAAATGCAAATACTTTAAATAACGGAGTTGACAATGTCGGATAATTGTACGCACGATTGCGGTTCGTGCGGTCAGAGCTGTCCTTCTAGAAAACCCAAGGACCTGATAAAAAAACCGCACGAGTTAAGCGAAATTAAAAAAGTAATAGCCGTTGTCAGCGGCAAGGGCGGAGTGGGCAAGTCAATGACCTGCGCACTGCTTGCGTCGGCTTGTCAGGACAGCGGAAAAGTAACCGCCGTAATGGACGCCGATATAACGGGACCTTCCGTTCCCAGAATGTTCGGCGCAACCGACAAGGCAAAAGGCAGTGAAAACGGAATTCTTCCAGTTATAACGGAGGGCGGTATTCAGCTTATGTCAATGAATTTACTGCTTGAAAACGAAGCCGAACCCGTCGTTTGGCGCGGTTCGTTGATTTCCGGCACGGTTATGCAGTTCTGGACGGACGTAATCTGGACGGGAGTGGACTGTATGTTTATCGATATGCCCCCCGGAACGGGCGACGTGCCGTTGACCGTGTTCCAGAGCATACCGCTTGACGGCATAGTGATCGTAACCACTCCGCAGGACTTGGTGGGTATGATCGTTCAAAAGGCGGTAAATATGGCGCAAATGATGAACGTGCCTATTTTAGGCATAGTTGAAAATATGAGCTATATTCCCTGCCCGGACTGCGGCAGAAAGATTTCCGTGTTCGGTGAAAGCAACGTTGACGCGCTTGCTATGGAATACGGTATTCCCAACGTCGCTAAAGTCCCTATCGACCGCGAGCTGACCGTTGCCGCAGAT
>JAIDOO010000080.1 GCA_029063275.1 Clostridia bacterium | reverse complement strand
CCACAAATTCATTTATAATGTGCCCCAAACCGGACTTTATCCCGGCTAGTCAATTTTTAATTCTGTGGGTTCTTTTTTTTAACTCTGGGGCCCGCCCAAACGGTTTGCGGGGGCACCCTGCTTTTGGAAAAATGTTATTACAAAACACTACTTGACAATAATTAACTATAATAGTATAATATAAAACGGTTAAAATATAAGTGTCGTTTTAGGGGGTACCCCCTAAAGTGTGCGTTAAACAACGCACACTGAAAAACCTTTAAAAGTAAAAAATTTTTTATCCGGTCGCCTGTGGGCGGCGCAAAAGTAAGGTTAAGTCATAATTTATTTATGCTTGAATTTATATTAAAACTTAAAGTTTTAAGGAGGAAGTATGAGCAAAAACAAATTTATTAAAAAACTGCTTGTTGCAGGACTTTGTGCCTTGACAGCAACGGCAACAATTGGGGCTAGTGCCTGCAAACCGAGCAATGGCGACGATAACCCCCCTCAGTCCACCCATGAACATTCGTATTCGTCGGCGTGGAGCTATAATAATTCGGCTCACTGGCACGAATCGACGTGCGACCACGACGTTATTTCCGACGAAGGAGCGCACGTTTGGGGCGAAGACGACAAATGTGTTGAGTGCGGTGCTCCCAGACAGATAATACATCCTGCGCTATCGGAAGAAGACGAGGGCGAGCCCGAATATGATGCGGACGGTAAGATTCTTGTAAACTATGAATTTAATTCAAGCGATTTTGAAGTGGCTACTTATGAAAACGATTTGGTTTCGGGTATTTTTACGCTTGTTGCCGGAACTAATATCCGTTCAAAAACTCCGCAAACGCTTTTTGACCCCGAGACTAACTCTGTAGTTAAGCAGGTGGATTATACTAAATCCATACAGATGGACGGTGCGGCGGATATAGTAAAAATAAACGCTCCTGCAGACGGTACGTTCGTAATGCACGTTGGTAACGGTTCAGGTTCAGTTAAGGCTGACCAGTTGACGCTTACAAAGCCCAACGGAAGTACAGAAACTATTTCTTATTACGCAACGGGTTCAAGCGGACCTATGGTTGAAGTTAAAATCAACTTCGATAGCGCCGGCGAATATAAAATTACCCGCAAGGGCGGTACCTCAGACATATATTATATGTCGTACACGGCAAAGGTTGAAAATACTCCTATTGCCAATATACGCGTAGACGCAGTGGGTTCAGTGGATTATTTTGTGGGTCAGGATTTCGTTACGGACGGACTTGCAGTGAATGCCATTCACGACGAAACGGGCAGAGTTGCTCCCATAGCGTTGGGCAGGCTTGAAATAGATTATCAGAATTTTGACAAAACACAAGCCGGAACTTATCAAATAGATATTTCCTACACCAAAGAAGGCAAGACCTTCAAAACGAATTACAATGTAAACGTTTACTCGTTCGAAGGATTGACGCTCGGTACCGATAAAATTATCAAGAGTTCTAAAAATACTTCCGCCGGCAACGGTGTTTATGAAAATCATACTCTCCGTCAGCTCTATTTCAAGGGCGAAACTCTTTCCACCGACGGACTTTCGGTAATACTTAACGGTAAAAACGGCAACGCAACTTACGACTTCTTATTGAAGGATTCGCAGTACAATGTGTCAGAAGTAGATATGGCTACCGCCGGCAAAAAGACGGTAAACGTTTCGTTCACAACAAACAAAATTACAAAATCGCAAAGCTTTGATATTTATGTAATTGAAAAGGACGCTGACCTTGCTACGGCAACTTCGGTTGAAACAGTGGTAGACGCAAGTATAGGTGATTCGAGCGTCGGCGTTAAAAACGCAGAAGGCGCTTACCAGTTCAAGACTGTGCATCAGGCGCTTGAATTCCTTGAAAATTCCGGCGTAAGCGAAAGCGCGGCTAAGAAAATTTCTCTTACCGCAGGCACTTATTGGGAAAAGCTTGAAATCAGAATTCCCAACCTTACCATTGAAGGTGCGGGCGTTGAAACGACTAAAATCGAATACGATTCGCTTTACGGCATAAAGGATGCAGGCGGATTTGAGCACACTACCGACTCTACCGCAACTTTAAATGTTAGAGAGTCGGCGGTCAATTTCAATATCAAAAACGTAACTATTTCCAACTGGTTCAACAGCGTTGAACACTTTGACGAAAAAATGGGTCCGAATTACGGCGAACACCGTGCGCTTGCTATGCTCGTTCAGGCGGATAAAGTAATAATCGAAGGTTGTGCGCTTCTGGGCTATCAGGATACTGTTGAGTTCTTCACGGGCAGACAGTACGTAGTCGATACTTATATCGAGGGCACTACCGACTTCATATTCGGTACAAACAACACTACCTACTTCTACAATTGCGAAATTCATTGCATTACAACCGGTAAGACGGACGGTGGCTATATAACGGCGTTCAAGGGCAACAATAAGGACGCAAATGATGCAGTGGTTTACGGCGCGGTATTCGATAATTGTCAATTTACTGCGGACGCTGATGTTGTAAACAACAAAAATACCGCTATCGGCAGACCTTGGGGCGCATATGCTAATGTTGCGGTTATTAATTCCGAGCTCGGCGGTCATATTTCAAAATCAGGTTACAGCACAGGTAAAAACGAAAGATACGTTTCAATGGGAAGCGTGAAGCCCACCGACAGCACCGTTAAGTTTGTAGAATACAACAACACGGGCGACGGCGCGATTACCTCGGCGGTTGCCGGCATGACAATGCTTAACGAAGCTGATGCCGCTAAATACAGCGACCTTTCTGTAATCTTTGCTACAAAGAACGGCGGTGTAAGCTATTCGACTACCTGGATGCCCGTAACTTCCGATACGCAGACCTACACCGTAACGGTTTACGGCAACGGCGAAATAATAGGTACGCTCGAAGTTGTTGAAGGCTCGGCTTTGACGGAAGACCGTATTCTTGAAATCGTTGCTGACAGCAAATTTGCGGCGTACGACGTGGACGGAATTTACGCTGACAGCAACGGCGACAATCAGTACGCTTACCCGAATATTAACGCCGACGGCAACGTTTACATCGAACTTTCGGTTGGGGCAGTGAAAGAAAGTTATACTCTTAATTTCAGAACAAATACTGCCGATTACGTTGTCAATTCGGGTGAAACTAAGTATTTCGGTAATCTTGAAGTTAGCGGAAATACGGGAAGTTTTGCACAAAACGGAGACTGGTATAAGTTCTTGGGCGATGCTACTTTGAGCGTAAAAATCAAAGCCGGCACAGTCGTTACCGTAACAACCCACGACGGACATCTTGCAGGCATGTTTAATGGGGCAGACATTACCTTTGAAGAGAACACAACGTATACTTTTACAGCGACTTTGGACGGAACGTTGGTTTTGTCAAAAGCTGACGACGGCTCAAATCAATGTTATATCGGTTCGATTGGCTTTGCCGTTAAAACAATTTACAGCGAATCGCAAACAATAAATCTTGTAGGCGAAGTTAATATTCAAAACAAAGTTGAAGAATATATGGGTATAGAAGTTGATGCAAGCAACGGAGGCAAATTTGCCCTTAACTCTTCGCAAGATTGGATTCAGTTCAATACCGGTACAACGTTGAAGTTATATGTTACTCCTAATGCGGATATAACCGTATCTCTTGTAACATATTCGGACGGAACGGCTTCCGTTGATACGTCTAATATAGCTGATGGTTATATTATTATAACGAGTACGGCTAACGGGTATATAAAAAGTATTACTTTAACCTATAACGCATAATAATACAAAAGAGAAAAAGCGGCGGAGCGGAAGCTCCGCCGCTTAACTTTATAAAAATTTTGTCAGGCTATTGCAATTGCATTTTGGGCGTGATATAATAATTACGTTGTTAATCAATAAATCCCGGAGGTAAACGATGACAGAACAACAGTTGATTGAAAAAATTAAGCAGACTAAGATTGTGCCCGTAGTGGTGCTCAACTCTATCGAAGAAACTTTGCCCAAAATGCAGGCTTTGGTAAACGGCGGATTGCCCTGCGCGGAAATTACGTTCAGAACGCCCTGCGCGGCTGAAGCGATTGCGCTTACCGTAAAAAATTTCCCTGATATGCTTGTGGGCGCGGGTACGGTTATTAACAAAGAGCAGTGTGAAAAGGCTATCGCGGCAGGTTCTAAATTTATCGTATCGCCCGGTTTCTCGGAAGAAGTTGCCGACTGCTGTAAAAAGCATAAAATGCTGTATCTGCCCGGCATCGTAACCCCGACCGAGGCTATGGCGGCAATTGCAAAGGGGCTTACCACGTTAAAATTTTTCCCCGCGTCAAACTACGGCGGTCTTAAAACCATTAAAGCAATTTGTGCGGCATTCCCCTATTTGCAGATTATGCCCACGGGCGGAATTTCGGCGGATAATATTCTCGAATACCTTGCATACGACAAAATTATCGCGTGCGGCTGAAGCTGGATGATGAGCGTCAAGCCCGAAGAAATCGAGGAAAAAACCCGTCATGCAGTTGCTCTGGTCAAATAATCAATAATCAGAAAATAAATATTTAAGCC
>JAIDOO010000008.1 GCA_029063275.1 Clostridia bacterium | reverse complement strand
TTATACTAAAAATCAATGGGGGTACCAATGAAAATTATAGATGCTCATGCGCACGTTGCGCAGTATATTGCAGGTTTTACTTCCCGAGGCGAGCTGCGTCCCGCCGGCGGGGGAAAAGCGCAATATGCCACGGGCGAGGTCTTTCAGATGTTTCCGCCCGAAATGGGGGATACCGGCGTTTCGCCTGAAGCTCTGATAAGCGTAATGGATGACAACGGCGTCGAAAAGGCTGTACTTCTGCAAGGGAACTGGCTTGGTTTTCAAAACGAATACACCTATGCGGCAATGAAAAAGTATCCTGACCGCTTCACAGGTGCGGCGACTTATGACCCGTTTTGCATCAAAGCTGAAGAAATCCGCCGCCATTTGTTTGACGAGCTTAATTTTAAGGCGGTTAAGTTCGAGCTTTCTAACGGCTCGGGACTTATGGCAAACCGCGAATTTTATCTTGACGGTAAAGTTATGAACGATTGCTTTGCGCACGCAAGCAAAAAGGGTTTGACCGGCGTTCTCGATATTGGCAGACCGCGAAATTCTTGCTGGCAGGTCGACGCTGTTTCTTCTGCGATAAAAAAATATCCTGACGTAACTTTTGTTATTTGCCATTTGCTTGCGCCGCAAAAGGACGACGGCGAGCTGTTAAAGCAGTCGCTTAACAAATTGCTATTTAAAAACGTTTATTTTGATATTGCCGCGCTTGCCGCAAATCAGAAGCCCGAAAGTTATCCTTATCCGTCGGCGGTTGGACATCTGAAAACCGCAAAGTCAATTGTCGGAGCGGAGAGGTTGATGTTCGGGAGCGATATGCCTTGCACCCTTGCAAGAGACAGCTATAAGCATCTGACCGACTATATAATCGATTCGTCGGCGTTTACCGAAAACGAGCTTGAATACGTCTTTTATAAGACTGCCCAAGACGTGTATTTTAATAAAAGATAATTTGCCGAACGGCTTTAAAGGAGAATATTATGAAGTATGTGCAACAGGTTCTTGAAAATTTAAAAAAGAACAATCCGAACGAACCCGAGTTTCATCAGGCGGCAACCGAAATTCTGTCGACGCTTGCACCCGTGGTCGAAAAGCACCCCGAGTACGAAGCGGCAGGTCTTTTGGAAAGATTTGTCGAGCCTGAAAGAGTGGTTATGTTCCGCGTCCCCTGGGTTGACGATAAGGGCAAGGTTCACGTCAACAAAGGTTACCGCGTTCAGTTCAACAGTGCAATAGGTCCTTATAAGGGCGGACTTCGGTTTCATCCTTCGGTAAATCTTTCAATAATAAAATTCCTCGGACTTGAGCAGATTTTAAAGAACAGTCTTACAGGATTGCCTATAGGCGGCGGTAAGGGCGGCTCTGATTTTGACCCCAAGGGTAAGTCGGACAGAGAAATTATGAATTTCTGCCAGAGCTTTATGACTGAATTGTACCGCCATGTCGGAGCAGATACGGACGTTCCCGCAGGGGATATAGGAGTAGGCGGCAGGGAAATCGGCTACCTTTTCGGACAGTATAAGCGTATTCGTAACGAGCACGTCGGCGTCCTTACTGGCAGAGGTCTAACTTACGGCGGAAGCTTGGTAAGAACGGAAGCTACCGGCTACGGACTTGTGTATATTACGGAAGAGGCGTTAAAGGCTCGCGGCGACAGCTTCGAGGGCAAGACGGTTATAATTTCAGGCTCGGGCAATGTTGCAATTTACGCGTGCGAAAAGGCTCAGAGCCTCGGCGCGAAAGTCGTAGCTATGTACGACTCCGACGGATATATTCACGACCCTGACGGCATTAATCTTGAAGTTGTAAAGGATATAAAGGAAGTTAAGCGCGGCAGAATTAAGGAATACGTAAAAAAGGTTAAGAAGGCGATTTACAAAGAAGGGTGCAAAGGCATCTGGACAATTCCCTGCGATATTGCACTGCCCTGCGCAACCCAAAACGAAATTGACGCTGAAAGCGCGAAAATACTCGTTAAAAACGGCGTAAAATACGTCGCGGAGGGAGCTAATATGCCCTCAACGCTCGAAGCTATTGAAGTATTCCAAAAGAGCGGAGTAGTGTTTTTGCCTGCCAAAGCGGCAAATGCCGGCGGAGTTGCAACTTCCGCGCTGGAAATGGCGCAGTCATCGGGCAGAATGTTCTGGTCGTTTGAAGAGGTGGACGCAAAGCTTAAAAATATTATGGTAAGCATATATCACAATATGGAAGATGCGGCTAAGGAGTACGGCTGTGAAGGTAACTACGTTTTAGGCGCAAATATTGCAGGCTTTATAAAAGTGGCTACCGCAATGATGGCACATGGAATAGTTTAATTATTTTAAATAGACATAAAGCCGCCGCAGGC
>JAIDOO010000079.1 GCA_029063275.1 Clostridia bacterium | reverse complement strand
AAGTACTCCTCCTCGATTGCCGTATAAACGCCGCTTTCGACATCGCAAGAAAAAACCTTGTTTAAAAGCTTTTGTTTTTTCAGCTTGCCGATGCATTCGGGGCTGTCGCAAACGTAAGCGCCACGCCCCGCCGCCTTGGACGAAAAGTCAATAAATATTTTGCCCTCGCCGTTTTTTACGACGCGGAGCATATCCCTCTTTTCTTTCAGCTCTCTGCACGCAATGCACATTCTGAGCGGAATTTTTTTCGTCTTGGGCATTACTCTGCTCCGTCAACCTCTTCCGTGATTTCAACTTCAGCCGAGCTTTCATCGGTCGCGTGTTCCGTTTCGAGCTTTCGCGCGGCTGACTCGCTCTTTACGTCTATCTTCCAGCCCGTAAGCCTTACCGCAAGGCGGGCGTTTTGTCCGTCCTTGCCTATTGCAAGCGAAAGCTTATCATCAGGCACGACAGCCATTGCCGTATTTTCGCCGTCAAGCTGGGTTACCGAAATAACCTTTGCGGGCGATAACGATTTTGCGATAAATTCAAGGGGATTTTCAGACCAGGGTATAATGTCTATCTTTTCGCCCTTCAATTCCTCAACTATCGCGTTGACTCTTGCGCCCTTGTTGCCCACGCACGAACCAATCGCGTCTATTCTGGGATCGGTTGCGTAAATAGCAATTTTTGTCCTTGCGCCTGCTTCGCGGCTGATTTCCTTAATGATTACGGTACCCTGCTTGATTTCGGGAACTTCCTCTTCAAACAGCTTTCTTACCAGTCCTGCCGAAGCACGGCTGACAAGAACCTGCGCACCGCGGAATCCGTTTTTGACCTTTTTAACAAATACTTTAAGTTTATCGTTTACGTTATATTTTTCACCGGGAACCTGATCCGACGGAAGCATTAAGCCCTCTACCTGACCTTTACCCAATTCGATATAAACGTTTTTAGCGTCGATTTTTCTGACCACGCCGACGAGAAGTTCGCCCTCTTTGTCGGAGAATTCGTTTACAGCCGCATCTCTTTCGGTTTCATGAAGCTTTTGCAATATAACCTGCTTTGCCGTCTGAGCCGCAATTCTGCTGAAATCCTTGGGTACGAATTTTTCGGTAACCTTATCGCCAAGCTTATAACTCTTTTTAATTGCCTGCGCTTCTGGCAAAGATATTTCGTTTTCCCTGTCAAGAACCTCTTGCACTACGGTCTTTACCGAATAGAAGTCAATTGTGCCTCTGTCGGGATTGAGCTTGATTTCAACCGTACCGATTGCGCCGGAATACTGTTTTTTGCAAGCGGAAACAAGCGCGTTTTCAAGCGCGTCTAAAAATACCTCTTGGGGAATTCCCTTTTCCCTTTCCAAATCTGCAAGTGCCGCAAAAAAATCTTTATTAGTCATTTTATATCTCCTGACTTATTGTTGAAAGTATTTTAATCTGACCTGTCAGTCAAATTTGATTGCCTTATTTATTTTAGCTATTTTGTTATTGCTTAATTTGATTTCTTCGTTCTTAACGGAAATAGTTACGGAGTTTTCGTCAAAAGCGCATAAAACGCCCTCCAAAAACTTTTGACCCTTTAACGGAGCGTAAAGCTTTACCTCTACTTCCTTTTGGAGATTGCGCTCGAAATCACGCTTGGTTTTAAAGGGTCTGTCAAGCCCCGGGCTCGACACGTTGAGCGTGTAAGGTGCACCGTATGAAGGGTCAAGCTCGTCAATCGGGTCCATAATCGCGTTATGGAATTTTTCGCAGGTGTTCAAATCAACGCCCTGCTCGGTTTCGATAAACACGGTAAGCGTTGAATTGCGCTTATCAAACTCAACGTCGACAATTTCAATATCCATTGAATCGGCTATCTTTTGAAGAAAAGCGCGGATTTCTTCAACAGGCTTAATCTGCATACGATACCCCCTTATAGAAGTATTGAGTGCCCTTTTAGGCACTCAATCTTAACTTAACGATTAAGGTTGAGTAAATTATAACATAAGCATATTAAAAAAGCAACTATTATTGCAATTTTGGCAAAGATTTTTTTATTTTTATGAGTTCAATAAAGATTTTCGCCGTAACAAGAGCGTCGTCCACCGCCCTGTGGTGGTTAAACACTATCCCGAACTTATCAGCCACCGTATTAAGCTTGTAATTTGATAAAAACAATAGCTCCTGCGATAAAGGTATGGTGTCAATGAGCTTTCTTTCGAACATATAGCCCAGCTTAGCGCAGTAATAATCCACAAACTTGAAATCGAAGCCCGCAATATTATGACCAACCAAAACCGAGCCGTCGCAAAACTTGAAAAAGTCCGGCATAGCCTGTTCGTAAGTCGGAGCGGTTGCAACCATATCCTCGGTAATACCGGTAAGTTTAACGATTTCTTCCGAAAGCTTTTTTTGCGGGTTTATAAAGGTTGAAAAACTTTCGCCGATTACGCCGTCGCAAATTTTATACGCGCCAATTTCTATTATCCTGTCCATATTACCGGAAGTAGGCGCAGAATTCAGACCCGTGGTTTCCAAATCGAAAACCACGAAGGTTTTACCCTTTAAACATTCGGGAACAGACCTGTCCGCAAACATATCGGTCTGCTCGATATCGACGTAAGGTTTAGGCTTAACAACGCTGTAATATCTGGGCGTCGGGCGCGATTCCCTTTTTTCGGGAACAAAGCCTTCGGGCACTTTTCCGTAGTCGACTGTGTTAGCCGTAAAACGCAAAAAACCGTTATAAAGCTCGGTCTTGCCCGTACATACTATACTGTCGCCTATCTTTAAAGCTTTTATTTTATCCAAGCTTTTCAAACGTGTGAAATAAGTTATTCTCTGCATAGCCGTTTCGTCGCTCAGCGTGAACGAGTAATAGGGCTTTTCCTGGTCCTTTTTATTTTTATAACTGCGTTCGCGTATATCCTCTATTCTTCCGCATACGACGACTTTTTCGCTTTCGAAATTCAAATCACTGAGATATACTGCGCGGCTTTGCTTTTCGGTACCCTCCAAAAATGAAAAATCCGAAATTTCAAACGAGCGCACGGGCATTTCATACTCGTCGTTTTCGTATTCCTCTTCAACTGCAATATCCTGTACGCCCTTATCGCTCTTTAACAATTCACCCTCAAAATCACCGCAGAAGCTCTTTTTTAAAAGCGCGTTGATTTTTTCGCAAATATCGCCGTCCGCAAAAGAGGATAAAACGGAAATTTCGTACTTGAAACCGCCGTCGGTTTTTTTAACCTGAACGTCGTCCTTTTTTACGGTTACGGACAACGCTCTGAAATTATTTTCTATTTCCTCTAAAATCTTGCGCCTTACCATTTCGGGATCGGGCGTAAGCTTTACTATCTCAACCTTACAGCCGAAGATTTCGGGCACCATTTTTTTTGCCGCCGCAAACGCTCCCTCTTTGTCGCTTTCGGTATATACTTTGTCGGTAATAAGTTTGACTATAACCGTATTGTTATCAAGCACAACGGACTCTATTATGGCATTTTTAAGATTTTCAAAAGAATGAATTTCGTTTAAAAAATTTTCAGTCATATAAAATTTTGTCTATCTCCTTAAAAAACTCACTCTCCGCGTCTTTCGCTTCTATACGTCTTAAAATTTCACCGTTCTTGAAAATTACGCAGTAATCCTCCGCGCCCGCAATCCCTATATCGCAATCTTTCGCCTCACCCGGTCCGTTAACAACGCAACCCATCACGGCGATTTTTACGGGTTTTGAAAAGCTTTCAACGTAAGCCGAAACCTTTTTAGCAAGCTCCATTGAATTCCAGCGGCAACGTCCGCAGGTCGGGCAGGAAACGACGTCGGCGTAATTTTTATCAAGCCCTACCGCCCTTAAAATGCGTTTTGCCGCAAGCACTTCTTTGACGGGATCGTCCGTAATGGAAACGCGTAGAGTATCACCTATGCCGTCAAGCAACAGAGCGCCGAGCGCGACGCTTGATTTTACCACCGCCGCCTGTTCAACACCTGCCTCGGTAACGCCGATATGCAGAGGATATTCGGTTTTCTGCGCCAAAAGCTTATACGCTTTTACCGTCATAGGCACGTCGGAAGCCTTGACGGAAATGACGATGTTTTTAACGCCGTTTTTTTCTAAAAGCGAAACGCTTTTAAGCGCGCTTTCCACAAGAGAAATTTCGTTTTTGCCGAATTTTTGCAAAAACTCCTTTTCGATACTTCCGGTATTCGACCCTACGCGCACGGCAATGCCGTGAGCCTTTATACAGTCTGCAACCGCTTTCACTTCTTTGTCGCCGCCGATATTGCCCGGATTTATGCGCACCTTGTCGCAACCGCTTTCAATGGCGGCAATCGCAAGCTTATGCGAAAAATGAATATCTGCGACAAGCGGGATTTTTATTGAATTTTTAACGGTTTTAACCGCCTTTGCATCCTCTTCGTCAAGCACTGAAACGCGTATAATTTCACAGCCAGCTTTTTCAAGCCGGGCAATTTGTTCTACGGTGCTTTCAACGTCGGAAGTTTTGGTAGTACACATCGACTGTATTCTGACGGGTTCGCCGCCGCCCAGACTGATATTTCCGACCGCAATTTTTTTACTGTTCATTTTTTATTTTCAAAAATTCAGACAGTGCCTGGCACTGTCTGAAAAGCCTTTTACTTTTTATTGTCCATCATAGTTTGGAGTTCTTCCAAGAAGCTGGATATATCCTTGAAAGAGCGGTATACGCTTGCATAGCGGACGTATGCGACTTCGTCGTGCTTTTTAAGTTCGGTCATAACGAGTTCGCCTATGTATTTCGACGAAACTTCCTGCTCCATCGAATTATATACCTGCTTGGTAACCGCGCCGACCATTTCATCGATTTCGTTCATGGATACGGGACGTTTTTCGCAAGATTTGATGATGCCGTTTTTAATTTTCTGCGAATCGAACGACTGACGCGCGCCGTTCGTTTTTACAACAAGCACGGGCGTATCCTCGATTGTTTCGTAAGTGGTAAACCGCTTGCCGCAGTTAAAGCACTCGCGTCTTCTTCTTATAGTTCTGCCCTCGTCGGCAGAACGGCTGTCTACAACCTTACTGTCCTCAAAATTGCAGAATAAGCATCTCATACAAAAAACCTCGCTTTTTTTTATTATATCACAAACACGGTTAGTTTGTAAAGGATAATTTTATTTAAAGTATCTTACGCCGCTTTCGAATATTTTCATATCGAAATTGCCGTTATAATTTTTGTAAAGGTTTTCACCATATCTTTCGCTGTGCCCCATCTTACCGAAAACTCTTCCGTCGGGCGAGGTAATACCCTCTATTGCCCACGTACTGCCGTTGGGATTGTAGGGGCTTTGCATTGTGGCATTTCCGCCAAGGTCTACGTACTGCGTAGCTATCTGACCGTTTGCACGCATCGTTTCAAGCTCTTTTAAGGGAGCCACAAGTTTACCCTCACCGTGCGACACGGGCACTGAATAAACCTCGCCAACCTTACAAGCCGAAAGCCAGGGACTTAAATTCGACGCAACGCGGATTTTTACCATAGTGGAAACGTGGCGCGAAATATTGTTATAAGTTAGCGTGGGCGATTCAGGAGTGAGCGGACTTACCTTTCCGTAGGGAACAAGTCCGAGTTTTATAAGCGCCTGGAAACCGTTGCAGATACCGAGCACCAAACCGTCGCGGTTTTGCAAAAGCTCGCCTATCCTGTCAGATATTACGGGATTTTTAAACGTCGTCGCTATAAATTTGCCTGAGCCGTCGGGTTCGTCGCCGCCGGAAAATCCTCCGGGGAATGCAATAATATTTGCCCTGTCAATAGCTTTTATAATTGCCTGAACGCTCTCTTCGATATCCTGAGGCGTACGGTTTTTTATCACCAGAATTTCAGGGTCGGCTCCCGCAAGACGGAACGCCCTTGCGGTATCGAGCTCACAGTTGGTTCCGGGGAACGCAGGTATAAACACTTTGGGCTTTGCAACGTGCAAATCCGACGCCTTGCCATCCTTTACGGTAAAATCGCACACAGGCACTTCACCGCTTGCAGGCGCGGTTACGGGGAACACAGGGAAAAGCTTTTTGATATACGCATTAAGCGCGTCATTATACTCTACCGTATCTCCCGCCGCAGTAAATCCGCCTTCGCAGGTTTCGCCGAGGTAAACGGATTCAAGCCCGCCGAGCGCACTTTCGTCTTCAACGGAAACTATAATATCGCTGTAGCGTTCACCGAACAATTCGTTCTTATTACAAACGAAGTTAAAGCCGAAACCGTTGCCGAAACAGCTCTTTGCAACGGCTGAGGCAACACCGCCCTTTTCAACCACTGTTGCGAACTTGATTTTGCCCGCCGTGATATTTTTATTTACAGCCGTGTAAAGTTTTTTGAGATAAGCAAAATCGGGTACGCTGCATTTATCCTTTTTGACGGGTAAAAGATACAGCTTTTCTCCTTTGCCGTTGATGACGTTAGTTATAAGCGCAGACGCCTTTGACGGCGCGATAGCAAACGAAATCAGCGTGGGCGGAACGTCTATATCCTCGAATGTACCGCTCATCGAATCCTTACCGCCGATTGCGCCCAAACCGAGATTAATTTGCGCATACAGGGCGCCCAAAAGCGCGGAAAGAGGCACGCCCCAACGCTTTTTATCGTTTCTTAAACGCATAAAGAATTCTTGTAGCGAAAGGCGAACGTCCTCGTACTTCGCACCAGCCGCAACTATCTTTGACACCGAAGCGACTATCGAATAAATCGCACCCGTGAACGGCGAGGACGACATAAGCTCGGGGCTGTATCCGTATGCGGAAACCGTACAATCGTCAGTTTCGCCGCCCGTAAATTTCGCCGCCATTGCAATAACTGGCGTAAGCTGATATTTTCCGCCGAATGGCATATATACGGACTTTGCGCCGATAGTAGAGTCAAACATTTCGGCAAGTCCCTTTTTAGAACATACATTGAGCTGGGATAAAGTTGAAACGAATTTTTCTTTAAAGCTTTCGCAAACCGCTTCTTCGAAGAAGGGAGTTACATAATCTTTAATATCCGCGTCGGTAATTTGCTTGACGCCGTTCGTATCGAGAAAATCGCGCGATATGTCCACTATCGCCTTGCCGCCGTGGTACATTTTCATTCTTCTGTCTTCGGTAACGTAAGCGACTACCGTTGCCGAAAGATTTTCGTCTGCGGCAAGGCTAATGAACTTTTCGGCATCGCTTTGCCTGACTACTACAGCCATTCTCTCCTGCGATTCGGAAATAGCAAGCTCTGTACCCGAAAGCCCTTCATACTTTTTAGGAACCTTGTCAAGCTCGATAACAAGTCCGTCGGCAAGCTCGCCTATTGCGACAGAAACGCCGCCTGCGCCGAAGTCGTTACATTTTTTAATCATTCGGGTTGCTTCGGGATTTAAAAACAATCTTTGAAGCTTGCGCTCGGTCAGCGCGTTGCCCTTTTGAACTTCCGCGCCGCAGGTCTGCACCGACTTAACGTCATGCGCCTTTGAAGAGCCGGTTGCACCGCCGCATCCGTCGCGCCCCGTTTCACCGCCTAAAAGTATAATTACGTCGCCGCACTCGGGTTTCTCGCGGTAAATCATATCGGATTTCGCGCCGGCAACGACGAAGCCCGTTTCAAGTCTTTTGGCTTTATAGCCCTCATGGTAAACCTCTTCTACCTGACCGGTAGCAAGTCCTATCTGGTTGCCGTATGAAGAAAAGCCTGCCGCCGCAGTTTTTGTAATTACTCTTTGCGGAAGTTTGCCCGCTATAGTGTTTTCAATCGGTTCGGTAGGGTCTGCGCAGCCCGTAACCCTCATTGACTGCAACACGTAAGTCCTGCCCGAAAGAGGGTCGCGGATAGCGCCGCCGAGGCAGGTAGCCGCACCGCCGAAAGGCTCTATCTCCGTCGGGTGATTGTGCGTTTCGTTTTTGAACATCACGGTATAGTTCTGCTTTTTGCCGTCGATTACTGCGTCCACCTTAATCGAGCAGGCGTTTATTTCGTCAGATAAGTCGAGATTTTTCAGCTTGCCGTCTTTTTTGAGTTTTTTTGCGGCAATCGTAGCAATGTCCATAAGACAGACGTATTTATCTTTTCTGTCTTTGTAAAGCTCTTCGAATAGCTTTTTATATAAATCCAGCGCCTTTTGAATATGTACGTTATCGCTGTTAATTTCTATATTTTTAATTTCGGTAGCAAATGTCGTATGACGGCAGTGGTCAGACCAATAAGTATCTATTACTTTTATTTCGGTTTCGGTAGGATTTCTGCCCTCGGTTTTAAAATAATCCCGCACGAAAGCAAGGTCCTCAACCGACATGGCAAGACCCATTTCTTTATGATACTTTGCAATAGCTTCACCGTCGAATGAGATAAAGCCGTCTACTTCCTTAACGCTTTCGGCTTCAACCGCAACGTGCGCGAGCGACGTCGGCTTTTCAAGGCTTACCTCTTCGCTCTCTACGGGATTGATTAAATGCTTTTTGATTTTGGCAAGCTGTTCCGCGTTTGCACCCTTGACCGCGTAGACGGTGGCGCATTTGATAAGCGGGCGCGCCTTGCGCGTCAAAAGTTGAACGCACTGCGCCGCACTGTCCGCGCGCTGGTCGTATTGTCCGGTAAGATACGCAACCGCAAACACGGAGTAACCGTCGTTCAAAGTAATTTCTTCAAAGTAGACGTTATCCACGGGCGGTTCGGAGAACACGCAGGGCACGGCGGAAGCAAACTCGTTTGCACTCATACCCTCCACGTCATAGCGGATAAAAGTGCGCACGTCCTCAACCGAAATTTTAAGCAGATTGCAAACGTCCTCTTTAACCTTTGCCGCCTGTAAATTGTCCTTTTTTTCAACGAAAATTCTGAAAATCATATCATTAACCTTCACGGTACTTTATCCCGATGTCCTTTCTGTATTGCATATCTTCCCAGCTGATATTTTCAGCCGCTTTGTAAGCCTTATTTCTAGCCTCTTCTACGTCTTTGCCTTTTGCGACAATACCCATTACTCTGCCGCCGTTCGTAACGAGCACGCCTTCTTTCATCGCGGTTCCCGCATGAACGAGGGTTACGTCGCCTATATCGCCGATAGTAATTTTTTTGCCTTTAACGTAACTTTGCGGATAACCGCCGCTTGCAAGCACGAGGCATATACACGCACCGTCCTCCCACTCGATATTAACTTTATCGAGCCTGCCTTCGGTAACCGCCTCGAACACGTCCATTAGATCGGTTTTGAGCATAGGCAGAACAACCTGCGTTTCGGGGTCGCCGAAGCGCGAATTATACTCTACTACTTTCATTCCCTTGTCGGTGCGCATAAGTCCGAAGTAAAGACAGCCTTTAAATGTCCTGCCCTCTTTGTTCATTGCCCTGACGGTGGGAATCATAATTTTTTTAAGCACTTGTTTTTGTAATTTTTTGTTCCAGAACGGACAGGGTGAAAAGGTGCCCATACCGCCCGTATTCATACCGGTATCGCCGTCGTTTGCACGCTTGTGGTCGCAAGAGGTTATCATGGGTACGATGGTTTTTCCGTCGGTGAACGCCAGAACGGAAACCTCTTCGCCGGGGGTATATTTTAATCCGCGGAGATACTCTTCGATTACGACTTTACTGCCCGCGTTTCCGAAAGCTTTGTCAAGCATAATCTCTTTCAACCCCTCTTCCGCCTCGGATAGGGTTTCGCATATAAGAACGCCTTTCCCTAGCGCAAGTCCGTCGGCTTTTAACACAAAAGGCGCGCCGACAGAGCGAACGTATTGCAAAGCCTTTTCGTAATCGTCAAAAGTTTCGTACTTTGCTGTGGGGATTTTATATTTTTTCATAAGCTGCTTGGCAAAAGACTTGCTTGACTCGATAACAGCGGCGTTTTTCCTAGGTCCGAAGCAACGCTTACCGATACTTTCAAGCTCGTCCACAAGCCCCGCAGCCAAAGGGTCGTCTGGGGCGACAACGTAATAATCTATTTCGGGGTGGGCGGCGGCGTAATCCTTCACCGCCTGAATATCCATGTAGTCAACGTCGACGTTTTCGGCAATTTCAGCCGTGCCCGCATTGCCTTTCATACAATACAGCTTTTCTACACGCTTGCTCTTTTTAAGCGCAAGCAAAATTGCGTGTTCCCTGCCGCCGTTTCCTATTACGAGTACGTTCATACCGACCTCTTTTTTGAGTTTATTTTAGTGTTTGAAATGTCTATCGCCAACAAAAACCATTGCAATCCCCGCAGCATCGCAGGCTTCGACCGAATCCTTATCGCGTATCGAACCGCCCGGCTGAATGATTGCCGTTATTCCCGCCTTTACACATTCTTCCACGCAATCGGGGAAAGGGAAAAATGCATCAGACGCCATAACCGAGCCCTTAGCTTCAGCGCCCGCGTGAGCTATTGCTTGCTGAGCCGCCCATATCCTGTTGGTCTGACCCATACCGATACCGGTAGTTCTGCCGCTTTTGCCTATAACTATTGCATTAGACTTCGTGTGCTTGACTACCTTCCACGCAAACAGCATTGCTTCTACTTCGTCCTTTGTCGGAGCGCGTTTCGTTACGACGCCGTTTCCGTAAACTGTTTTTATATTACCGTTGGGCAAAGCGGAAGTTTCGACTTTTGCTTTGGATTTGAAAAGCTTCGTATCTTCGCCCGCTATAAGACTTTCGTCATATTGCTGTACGAGCAGACCGCCGTAAACCTTTTTCATGTCGAACGCGGATTTTTCGCGCTTTGCCGAAATATTTTTGATTTGTAAAAGCCTGATATTTTTCTTGGATTTCAAAATTTCAAGCGCTTTATCCGTGAACTCGGTCGCCATTACTATTTCAATAAAAATCTTGTTGATTTCATTCGCCGTATCCTCATCGACGATGCCGTTAATTGCAAGAATACCGCCGAACACCGATACGGGGTCGGATTCGTAAGCGCGCATATAAGCTTCGTAAACATTCTTACCCGTGCCAACACCGCAGGGGTTCGCGTGCTTGCAGGCTACCACCGCAGGAGTAGAACCGAATTCTTTCAAAAGTTCTAATGCGCCGTTTGCATCGTTGATATTGTTGTACGAAAGCTCTTTACCCCAAAGCTGTTCTGCCGAGGACAGCGAGCCTTCCCTTATTGTCTGCTCGTTATAGAATACCGCACTCTGTTGGGGGTTTTCGCCATAACGCATATCCTGCGCCTTTTCATAAGCAAAGGTAACCTCTTCGGGGAAAGTAATCCCGAGCTGTGCGGCAAGATAGTTTGAAATTAGGCTGTCGTAAACCGCCGTATGCGCAAACACCTTATACTGCAAATATTTTTTTGTTTCAAGGGTTACGCCGCCTTGTGCAAGCTCTTGTAAAACCTTATCATAGTCCTTAGGGTCGACGATTACGGCAACGTCCTGATAGTTTTTAGCCGCCGCCCTTATCATTGTGGGACCGCCTATATCGATATTTTCGATACACTCGGCAAAATCCGCGCCGCGCTGTAAAGTTGCCTTAAACGGGTAAAGATTTACACATACTATATCAATCGTATTTATGTTCAGTTTTTCAAGCTGAGCCATATGTTCTTTGTTGGAACGCATTGCAAGAAGCCCTGCGTGAACGTTGGGATGAAGGGTCTTTACCCTGCCGTCAAGGCACTCGGGAAATCCCGTAATTTCCGAAATTCCTATTACGTTCAGTCCTGCGTCTTTAAGCGCTTTCGCCGTGCCGCCGGTTGAAATTATTTCAAATCCGTTTGCAACAAGTCCCTTGCAAAATTCAACTACGCCAGTCTTGTCCGAAACGCTGACAAGCGCTCTCTTTTTCATTATCATAAAAATTTCCTCACTCAGTTAATGGTAACTTTTCTGCCCTGCTTCGAGATTTTGCCCTCGCAGAGTTTTTTGACGCAATACGGAAGAAGCTTATGCTCCTCCGCCAAAATTTTCGCCTGTAAGCTTTCGGGCGTGTCGCCGTCGGATACCTCTACCGCTGTCTGCGCGATAATCGCTCCGCCGTCGGGCACCTCGTTCACAAAATGCACGGTACAGCCCGAAATTTTCGCGCCGTATTCTATCGCGGCGGTATGCACTTTTAAGCCGTAATATCCCGCGCCGCAAAATGCGGGTATAAGCGAAGGATGAATATTGATTATTCTGTCCTCAAAAGCCTTAATAAAGCTTTCGGGTATAATTTTCAGCCAGCCCGCAAGAACGATATAGTCGACGCGGTGCATATTAAGAAGATAACCTAATTTTTCGTACAGCGTTTCCAGGTCGGGGTAATCGCTCTTTGAAAAAACTTCGGCGCGGATACCGTGTTTTTCTGCGCGTTCTATCGCGCCTATTCCGTACTTTGAAGCAATCAAAAGACTGATTTCACAAAAATTTTCTCTTTCGTTTGCGTCTATTATAGATTGAAAATCGGTACCGCCGCCCGACGCGAAAACCGCTATGCGCTTTTTCATAAAAGTTTAACTCCGCTTCCTGCGACCGTTCTGCCTATAACCGCACACTCTTCGCCTGTTGATTTAAGCTGTGCCAAAGTCTTGTTTACGTCCTTTTCGGATACGCACACAACCATACCTATTCCCATATTAAAGGTGTTGTATATCTGCTCGTCCGAAATACCGGCTTTCTTCTGCAAAGCCTTGAAAATTGCGGGAACTTCGTAAGAATTTTTATCTATCTCGCAACCTATTCCTGCGGGAAAAATTCTGGGGATATTTTCTATAAAGCCGCCGCCGGTAATATGTGCGATGCCCTTAACCTTGACGTGCTTTATAAGCGCGAGAATACTTTTGACGTAAATCTTCGTAGGAGTAAGTAAGATATCGAGCGGCTTTTCGCCCAAATCCTTATCCACCTTTTGAAGCTTTTTGATATCTTCGCCGAAAAGCTTTCTTACAAGCGAATAGCCGTTGGAATGAATACCGCTGGATTTAATTCCTATAAGAACGTCTCCTGCCTTTATCGTACTGCCGTTTATAATTTTCTTTTTGTCGACTACGCCTACGGCAAAGCCCGCTATATCGTATTCGCCGTCGGCATAAAAACCGGGCATTTCAGCCGTTTCACCGCCGATTAACGCCGCACCCGACTGTCTGCATCCTTCGGCAATTCCCGAAACCACGGTGGCGACCTTTTCGGGGCTTAAGCTACCGGTTGCAAAATAGTCCAAAAAGATGAGCGGTTGCGCGCCCTGACAAACTATGTCGTTTACGCACATAGCAACGGCGTCTATTCCGATAGTGTCGTGCTTATCCGCGATTATCGCGTATTTGAGTTTTGTACCCACGCCGTCGGTTCCCGCTACAAGCACGGGATTTTTTACGCCCTTGGGCATTTTGAAAAATCCGCCGAACGAGCCTATGTCGCCGAGCACGCCCGCCGTATAGGTGGACTTTACATGCTCCTTCATAAGCTTGACCGCTTCATACCCTCTTTCGACGTCAACGCCGCTGTCTTTATAAGAAATAGCCATATTTTCTCCTTTTGTTATTCGAGTTTAAACTTGTCTGCGCGGTAACCGTCAAGCGAGTAAGGATACTCTCCGTTGAAGCATCCCAGACAAAATCCGTTGGATTTGCCCTTACAGGTGCTTACAAGCTGGTCTACCGTAAGATACCTTACGCTGTCGGCGCCGAGACTTTCGCAAATTGCATCCTCGTCCTTATACGCGCCGATAAGCTGTGAATAGGTCTGAATATCTATACCGAGGTGGCAGGGGTGCTTTATTATCGGCGAGCACACTCTTACATGTACCTCCTTCGCCCCTGCGTCGCGCAACATTTTTACGATTTTGCGCATTGTGGTTCCGCGAACAATCGAGTCGTCGATAAGTATTACGCGCTTGCCGCGAATATTTGCGCGGAGTGCGTTCATTTTTACGCTAAGACTGTTTTCGCGCTGTTTTTGACTCGGCTGGATAAAAGTCCTGCCGACGTACCTGTTTTTTGCAAGCGCTTCGACGAACGGAATACCGCTCTCTTCCGCATAACCGCGTGCCGCAACGTTTCCAGAATCGGGCACGCCGGAAACCAAATCTGCCTCCACAGGACAGTAACGAGCAAGAAGCTTGCCCGCTTCTTTCCTCGCTTCGTACACGCTTACGCCGTCAAGAAAGGTGTCGTGGCGAGCAAAGTAAACGTACTCGAAGATACAGGTTTTGCTGTGCTTTGGAAGGTCGTCCATCATATGCGAATGAACACCGTCGCTATCGATAACTACAATTTCGCCCGCTTTTACGTCGCGCACAAAGTTGGCGCCTACTGCGTCAAGCGCGCAGGTTTCGCTGGCTACGATATAATCGTTGCCCGTTGCGCCTATACAAAGCGGTCTTATACCGTACGGGTCGCGCACGGCTATGAGCTTATCGGTAGTCATAATAACCAGCGCGTACGAGCCTTTGAATTTGGGGCAGGCGCGTTTTACGCCTGTCAAAATATCGCCGTCCGACAGCGAGTTGATAAACACCGCCATTACTTCTGAGTCGATTGTGGTCTGGAACACGGCGTTATTTTCAATCATTTCGTTGCGAAGCTGTTGTGTGTTTATAAGATTGCCGTTGTGGGCAAGCGCCATTTTACCGCACTTACCGGTAAAAACTACAGGTTGTGCGTTCAATAGCTGACTTGCTCCCGTAGTCGAGTAGCGGACATGTCCTATGGCTATATCCCCTTCGGGCAGTTTTTCAAGGCTTCCGTCCGCGAACACGTCGAACACCAGTCCCATACCCTTGTGATACATAATTTTGTCGGCGTAAGCGACAGCAATGCCCGCAGACTCCTGTCCTCTGTGTTGAAGAGCGTACAATCCGTAGTAAACGGTATTCGCAACGTCGCGGTTTTCAAGCGAATATACGCCGAACACCCCGCACTCTTCGTGAATTTCGCCGTCCATAATTTACTCCTTACCCGTCCAGCAATAGGTGCAAAGCTTGCAAGGCTCTATTCCGATAGCTTCTATCAGCCCTTCAAGCGATTGGAATTCAAGCGATTCGAATTTAAACTTTTCGCATATGGCCTTGCGCATTGCCTTGCCGCGTTCGGTTTTGGAATCGCTGTATTCTTCGATATGCTTTATGCCCTCTTCGCCCTCTAATTCGTTCATAGTGCGGCGGGTAATCAAATCCATATCACCCGTAGAGCGCGAAAAATTCAGATATTTACAGCCGTACATAATAGGCGGACAAGCCGAACGCATATGAACGGCTTTCGCCCCGTGGGAATATAAAAATTCCACCGTTTCTTTAAGCTGGGTTCCTCTGACTATCGAGTCGTCGACGAGAAGCAGACTTTTTCCCTCGATAAATTCGTGAACCGGAATAAGCTTCATCTTAGCAACCTTATTCCGCTCGGTCTGATTAACGGGCATAAAACTGCGCGACCACGTCGGCGTATATTTTATATACGGACGGGCAAAAGGAATTTTGCTTGCGTTTGAATAACCTATCGCGTGAGGCGTACCCGAGTCAGGCACTCCTCCGACGTAATCCACGCCGTGCAAACTCTTTTCTTTTGCGTCGTTTTTTGCAAAAATTTCGCCGTTCTTACAGCGCATAACTTCGACGTTTACACCCTCGTACGTCGAAGTCGGATAACCGTAATACGACCAAAGAAAAGCGCAGATACGCATCTCTTTACCGGGAGGCGAAAGCTGATTTACACCATCCTGGGATATTTCAACAATCTCGGCGGGACCAAGCTCGCGCTCGTCCGAATAACCCAGTTTTTTGTAAGCGAAGCTTTCAAACGATACGCAATAGCCGTCGCCGCACTTACCCACCAGAACGGGAAGTCTGCCGAACTTATCTCTTGCGGCAATCAGCGTGCCCCTGTCTGTCAACAGAAGAATTGCCGCCGTTCCTTCTATCTGTTCCTGCGCGTAACGGATACCGTCAACGTAATTATCCTTACAGTTTATAAGCGCCGCAACTATTTCGTTGGTGTTTACTTTACTGCCTGTCATTGCGTCGAAGTATCCGCCGCGTGAAAGCAAATTGTTCATAAGCGCGGACGCGTTGTTTATTATACCGATAGTACAGATAGCATACTTTCCGAGCTTTGATACCATCAAAAGCGGCTGGGGGTCGGTGTCGCTGATACAGCCTATTGCGGCGTTGCCCTTCATTTCGGACAAAACGCGTTCGAATTTGGTACGAAAAGGCGCGTTTTCGATATTATGTATTTCGCGTTGTAACCCGATTGCAGGGTCGTATGCCGCCATACCCCCGCGCTTGGTGCCGAGATGTGAATGATAATCGGTACCCAAAAAGACGTCGAAAACCGCACTTTGTTTTTTTACGGAGCCGAAAAAACCGCCCATTTATTATTCTCCAATAAGGCGCTTGAAGATTTCTTTGTATGCGTCCTCTACGCCGCCGAGGTCCCTGCGGAACCTGTCTTTATCAAGACTTACGTGTTTTGTAGTATCCCAGCTGCCGGCTTCCCAGAAGCGGCAGGTGTCGGGCGAAATTTCGTCCGCAAGAACTATATTGCCCTTGAATCTGCCGAACTCGAGCTTGAAGTCGATAAGGTCGATATTCAATTCTTTGAAAAAGGCTTTCATTGCGTCGTTTACCGCGAACGCCATATTTTTAATAGTTGCAATCTCTTCGGGCGTTGCAAGGTTGAGCGCCAAAGCGTGATAATCGTTGATTAAAGGGTCGCCCAAATCATCGTTTTTATATGAAAACTCGATAGTGGGCGCAGAAAACTTCGTTCCTTCCGCTACGCCGTATCTCTTTGAAAAACTGCCTGCGGCTACGTTCCTGATTATAACTTCGAGGGGAACTATCTCAACCTTTTTAACGACCGTATTTCTGTCGTCAATCTGCTCGACAAAGTGAGTGGGTATTCCCTTCTTTTCAAGCATCTGCATCATCACATTGCTCATTTTGTTGTTGATAACGCCCTTGCCCGCGATGGTGCCTTTTTTAAGACCGTTGAATGCGGTTGCATCGTCCTTATAAGAAACGATGACGTAATCTGCGTTTTCCGTTGCGAATACCTTTTTTGCTTTTCCTTCGTAAAGCTGTTCCTTTTTCTGCATAAATGACTCCTTGTATAAAACTTTTATTATTTAACAACTGAAATACCCGCGGATAAAACGCGGGTATGATTTACTTTTGCTCCAACTCGGATTGCAGAGCAACATCGTCGGCGTTGATTTTCTTTCTCATAGCCGATTTATATTCATTAAGTTTTTTTGCGATTTCGGGATATTTTACGCCCAGAATCTGCAGTGCTAAAAGCCCTGCATTTTCTCCGCCGTTCACGCCGACGGTAGCAACGGGAATTCCCGAAGGCATCTGTACTATGGAAAGTAAGCTGTCAAGTCCGCCCATCATATCCGTTTTTACGGGCAGACCAATTACGGGCAACGTAGTGCTCGCGGCTATAACGCCGCCGAGGTGCGCCGCCTTGCCTGCCGCGCAGATTATGACTTCAACTCCGCGCTTTATAGCGTTCGACGAAAATTCGTGCGCTTCATCAGGCGTTCTGTGTGCGGATATAACTCTGACTTCCGTTTCCACGCCGAAGCTCTTTATTACGTCTACGGCGGGTTTTACAACGTTAAAATCAGACTTACTGCCCATTATAATCGCTATTTTAGACATTGACTTCTCCGAATTAAAGTACTTGATTTGCAACATACTTTTACTATGCTGCTACTTTATATAATTTTTATCGTATATATACTCGCGGTGAACTTTTACGCGGTTATGCTTTTAAGGGCCCAGCGCGACGAGTTCGGCGAAAACGATTCAAAAATGACGAGCGGCGACGGAAAGCTTATCCTTACCGCGATTTTAGGCGGAGCAATCGCAATTTACGTAAGTATGTTCATAATGAAGTACAGACTCAAAAACCTGCTTCTTATGATTCTTTTACCCGTTATTGCCGTTTTAAACGTATACTTTTTTATAGCGGCGTTCAGATCGGGTTTCACTTTTTTCGTGGTTTAAAACCACAATATGTATTACTTACTTTAAGATTATACCACAATATATTGTGAAAAGAAAAATGTTTGCACGCAGATTTTTAAAAATTTAAAAGTAAAAATTTTACTTTTGTCCTTTACAAACACTTGACAAACTGAAATTTTTTTAAATAAAAATAAAACCTCACATAATCCGTGAGGTTT
>JAIDOO010000078.1 GCA_029063275.1 Clostridia bacterium | reverse complement strand
ATAGTAAAATTATTCAATTTTCGGTTTTGTCGTGAGTTTCCTCTGTTGAAACTGTATCGGTTTTTTTTGCGAGTTTGCTGTTCAGGCGGTGAAGGGTGATTACCAGAACCGTATTCACAATCAAAAACGCAAAGATTACAGCGCACAAAATATATACTACGGTCAGCATACGCCCCTCCTTTATTTACCGAAAAATTCGGAATAGATTGCTTTTATACAGCGCTCGTAGTCATCGTCGGCAACGCCAACCATAATATTAAGCTCGCTTGAGCCCTGGTCAATCATTCTTATATTAATTCCGGCGGAAGCGATTGCATTGAACAGGCGCGCCGAAGTTCCCACCGAGGACGACATTCCGTGCCCTACCGTTGAAACGAGCGCGATATTTTCGATTACCCTTATCGTATCGGGCTGAACAGCCTGTTTAATGCCTTCGGTAATTTTTTCGAGCTTGCCCTCCAACGCTTCGCCCGCAACGACGAGCGACATTGTGTCTATACCGGAAGGGATATGCTCTACGGGCACGCCCTCCTGCTCTAAAACCGTGAGGACTTTTCGCATAAAGCCTATTTCGGAGTTCATTAGGGACTTTTCGATAAAAATTACGGTGAAGTTCTTTTTACCCGAAATACCCGTTACCACGTTTCCTACGGGGCGGTAAATACTGCTGGGAACGATTAACGTACCCTCGTCCTGCGGACGGAAAGTGTTTTTAATGCGAATGGGGATATTAGCCTTTCTTACGGGAAAAATGGAATCCGCGTGTAAGACGTTCGCGCCCATATAACTCAACTCGCGCAGTTCTTTATACGAAAGTGATTTTATTCGCTTGGGACTGTTGATAAGCGCGGGATCGCAGGCAAGAAAACCCGAAACGTCCGTCCAGTTTTCGTAAAGGGTTGCGCTGACCGCACGGGCAACGACTGCGCCCGTTATATCGGAGCCGCCGCGTGAAAAAGTTTTTACTTTGCCGTTTGCACCCCTACCGTAAAAACCCGGGAACACCGCAATCTTTTCGACGGAAGCTACGGCTGAGATTGCTTTGTAGGTTTTTTCGCCGTCCAAAAAGCCGTTTTTATCGAAAAAAATCACCTCTTCGGTGTCGATGAATTTAGCGCCTAAAACCTCCGCCATTATGCGCGCGGAAAGGTATTCACCGCGCGAAGCCGTGAAGTCTTCGCTATGCTCTTTTTCTATACGCCTGCGCGTAAGCTCCAAAATCTGGTCTATATTTATATCCAGTTCAAGTTCTTTGACTATTCCGCGGAAACGCGTGCAGACAGGCGCAAAAGCCATTTCGCACGAGCCGGTAGCTTTGAGCTCGTCATAGCAAGCGTACAAAAGGTCGGTAACCTTTATATCGCCCGAAAATCTTTTACCGGGCGCGGAAACGACTATATAGCGGCGCTCGGCGTCGCTTTCGATAATGCTTTTTACGCCTTTTATTACATTGCCGTCAGCCATTGACGTTCCGCCGAATTTGCAAACCTTAACTGCCATATCTTCTTACCGTATTAATAAATAATTATTTTCTTCTTTTACAATATATGCCGCGAAAACGCGGCAAGTTTTAAGCGGATTTACGATTATTTTATATTTGCGAGAAAAACCGTGATTGCGGCAAGACCAAGCGCAAGAAGTTTTAAGCCTATATTTGTGGTGAAAAAATCCTTTAAAAACTGTTTAAGCTTTTTCATGATGCTTGCCCTCCGCCGAAAGTTCCGACCAGTAATACTCGCTCAATGCATTCTTTAAATCGGTTGCATCTGCGTACTTTTTGATATTGCCGTTTTTAACTATTGAAATTATGCCCGTTTCCTCGGAAACGACGATAGCCGTAACGCTTGCCACCGTGGTTACGCCAAGCGCGGCGCGGTGGCGGCTGCCCATTTCCTTGGGCAGATTTTCGTTTTCGAGAATGGGTAAAAAGCAACCTGCGGCGTAAAGCTTTACGCCCTCGATTACAAGCGCGCCGTCGTGCAGGGGCGCTTTGGGGTAAAACACCGCTTCTATCATTTGCGCGGTTATGTCGGCGTTAATCACCGTACCGCTTTCGATAATTCCCTCGGGGAGGTTGTCGTCGGAAAGGACGATAAGCGCGCCGACGTCGTTTTTCGACATATTTTGCACGGCGCGGATAATTTCGTCGATAACGCCGTCGATTCCGCTCAAAGATATATTTGTAACCTTACTCTTTTTTGCACCGGCATTGAGAAGCGAACGCTTTATTTCGGTGTGGTACATAGTAAAAACTATCAGCGCAATCATTGCGACGACTATGACTAAGAATGCAGAGTCGATATTATACGAGAATGCAAACGCAATGCCTGTCAACAAAACAAAGAAAACGATTACGGGAATAAATTTCGTGCCCTTGTTATTTTTGAGCACCTTGAATAAAAGGTAGTACAACACGCAGTACAGAATAAGCTGTAAAATATAAGTAAACACTCTGTCTCCGAATTTTGACCCGAAGTTGACAGAGATAATATGTTTAATTTCTTCCCAACGTTCCATGGCGTGGCAACTCCCGTAAATAGTTTACTCCAATTGATATTATATATTTAAAAATAAAAAAAATAAAGCGTTTGAAACGCTTTATTTCGGCTTAATCGAAAAATAATTTATTATTTACCGTTTGCAGTGCGTTTTTAGGCAGGGTCAGCCCGCTCTTCAACCGCGATATAGCGTCATAGACGGCGGTAACGTAAGCTTTAAGCTTTTCCGCGCCGATTGCCTGCGCCTGCTCGCGGCTCTTTTTAACGCCGTATTCTTTCATCTTCAAAAGTTTGGCTAGCTCCGCATCCGATTGCCGCGACGAGCAAATTGTAAGCAGGTTTTTAAAATATGAAAACAGTCCCGACAAAAGAGGCGCTTCGTCGCCGTCCTTTCGACAAAGCTCGTTTTCTATGGCTACGAATTTACCGAAGTCGCGCCGCGCAACGGCGTTAGTCATTTCGTAAATGCGGTAGTCCGCGTCTTTGAACACAAGCGCGTCCACATCTTCGCGGGTTAACGCTCCCTCCTTTTTGTAGTCGATTAGTTTTTCGACTTCGAGCGCCACGCGCGACATATTGCATAGGCAGTAAGAAGCTATCGTATTGCATAAATCAACCGAGGCGATAATTCCCGCGCGTTTAAACGTAAGATACGCCCACTTTGCAACCGCTTCCTCGTCGGCGCGGCCGCAATCGACGTACGTTATACAGCCCTTACGCTTTAAATCGACAACCCCTTTTTTATATTCGGTATTTACGATAATCAGAATAGAATCGGGCGGAAAATTTTCAAAAGTTTTTTTGAGGTAAGTATCGTACTCGTTTTCGGTAGGGTGCAACGAGGTTACTTTGACTATACGCTTTTCGGACATAAAAGGCACCGCCCGGACTGCGGAAGTCAAATCGGTAAGGCGCGAGCCTTTCAAGCTTTCGCCGTCGAGGGTGGAAAAGTTGAGCTCGGGCATCTGCAAAAAAGCCGACTTAATAAGCTCTTCCCCTTTCATACGGAAATACGCGTCGTCGCCCTCCAAAAGATAAATGCTTTTAGCGCCTGAGGCTATATCGTTTTTAAGTTCGGTAAATTTCATAATCTCCCCCCGCACTGACTATTTGCCCACGCAGAATTTTTCGAATACGGTGTTTATAATCTGCTCGTTTGCGGTTTCGCCCGTAATTTCGCCGAGGGCGTCCCAAGCGTCTTTTAAGTCTATTGCAAGCACGTCAACGGTGAAATTACCGCAGTTGTCCATTGCGCTTTTAAGACTTTCGTTTGCGCGGATTAACGCGGCGTAATGCCTCTGCTCGATGATATAGGCTTTATCCAGCGACAGCTCGCCCACCGAATTTTCGGACAGCATTTTTTTAAGATTTTCAAGTCCCTGCCCCGTCTTAGCGGAAACAGCCAAATCGTATTTTCCGCTAGGCTTTGCCAAATCACACTTGTTGAATATTTTTATTACCTTTCCGCTTGCGCCGTCAAGGTCTGCTTCACCGTTGCCGTCTGTTACCGAAAGAATTATATCTGCGGTGCGGAATATTTTTTTCGCGCGCTCTATTCCTATGTTTTCAACGTTGCCCGCGCTTTCGCGTATGCCTGCCGTATCAACCAGATTATATTTTACTCCGTCTATTTTCAGCTCGCCCTCTACCGCGTCGCGCGTGGTCCCCGCCTCGTCGGAAACGATTGCTTTATCGTAGCCCAGAAGCGCGTTTAAAAGCGAGCTTTTGCCCGTGTTGGGCTTTCCGCAGATTGCGACGGTTACGCCGTCCTTGATTTTTTTGCCGCAGGAATACGAAGCGGCAAGGATTTCTAATTTTTGCGAAACGGCTTTGATTTCAGTTTTAATTTCACCCTCGTTCAGTCCGTCCAAATCCTCTTCGGGATAATCGATGTCGGCGGCTATTTTAGCCAACACGTCCTGCAATGCGCTTTGAAGCTCCTTAATTTCGACGGTAAGCCTTTCGCCGTAAAGCATACTGCCCGCCCGTAGCGCCGCAAGACTTTCGGCGTTAATCATATCTATCATACCTTCGGCGGACGATAAAGAGAGCTTGCCGTTTAAAAAGGCGCGTTTTGTGAACTCGCCCTTTTCCGCAGCGCGGGCGCCAAGCGACAGGGTTTTTGCAAGTATGCCGCGCGCAATATGCACCCCGCCGTGGCAGTGAAATTCCACGACGTCCTCGCCCGTAAAAGATTTGGGCGCTTTGAAGTATACGCACATTCCGAAGTCGGTAAAGCCCTCGCCTTGCGTTACGCCCGTATACATTGTATTGGGCACAAACTTTTCCGCTTTTATTTTAGCGGACGGCGCAAACATTTTTGCGGCTATTTTAAGCGAGCCTTCGCCGCTAAGTCTTATTACCGCAACGCCGCCCGTTCCGTGGGGTGTTGAAATTGCGGAAATTACGTCAGTCATATCACACCGTTAAATACAAAACTATAAGCCGAGCTTACACCGCCCAGTATACCATCTTTTTAAAGGTTATGCAACAAAAAAAGCGCGGAAGCTCCGCGCTTTGAACCGGGGTTAAATTTCGTTTAATTGTTGAAATCGTCGAAGGGCGTATCCGAATTTCCGCCGCTTGCGCCCAGTCCGCCGAAGGGGTCGTCGGGCGGCGCCTGGCGGGGCTGCTGATTTTCTTCGGGAGCGTTTTCGTAGGGATTTCTTTCATAGGGGTTTCTGTCGTAACCCGGCTGTTGCCTGTTGTAATACTGTTGGTATTGCTGATACATTTTGTACTGTCTTGCCTGCTCGCCGCGAACGTAATCGCGGTAGTTTACGCCCTTGTTATTGCGCACAACAAAGAACAGAATTCCGCTTACGGGAAAAATTACGCTGGTGATTGCAAACAAAATGTATCTACGGCTTGCATAGGTCTGGAAGAAACAAATCAACAGGCTGATATTTGCAAGCAGGTAAACAAGGTCAACATAGCTGAGTATCGTATCGAGATAGCTGTAACACCAAGCCGCCCACGCAAGATTTGCGGGAACGTCGCCGAGGTGATAGAGCCTGCCGACACCGAACATTGTGGTTACTTCTTCGTAATACAGATACGGCTCAACGTACGAATAAGCCACATAATAAACGATATACGCCGCTACGAGAACAAACTCGAAAACGGCGGTAACGATACCTACCGTCTTTGCGTTGATTGCGTTGAAGCACTTATTCTTCTGCGCGCACACGCCTATATAATAAGTGTTGAAAAACGGAATAAACGCCATCCACTTATTTTTATAGCCCTCTCTTTTTGCTATGGTAAAGAGCGCGACCGCCTGAAAAATGAAAACGATTAAAAAGCACAGACCGCCCACGAGATAAATTATCCAGCGGTTGGTTGTGTTTACGAAATATTCGGCAAAAGACGCATACTCGAAAAAATCCATAATTTTACCTGACTATTATACCTATACTCAATAAATTATATTATCGCTAAATGATAAAAATAAAACCGATATGTGAAAAAACTGTAAAATAGTTAAAACAATTTAAAGCCGTAATCCACGCTCTCCAACGTAAGTCCCTGCGGCGGCATAGTTTTGCCGACCGAGCTTCTGTCCCCCTTTTCGAGCGAGTTTATTAAATCCGTTTCGGTAAGTCTGCCTGCCGCAAAGTCAAGCATTGTTCCCGCAAGCGTGCGGACCATATTGTACAGAAAACCGTTGCCCGTAACGTAAATTTCAACATCGCGGCTGCCGCGGAATTCCTCGGTCTTTACGCTTACGGAGTAAATTTTTCTGACCGTGGTTTTAACCTGCGAGCCCGAAGCGCAGTAAGCCTTGAAGTCGTGCTCGCCTTCGAAAATTTTTGCCGCGCGGTTAAGCTTTTTGAAATCGATTTCGAATTTGACGTTGACCGCGTATCTGTCCTTTAATGGGTTTCCACGCTTTGAAAGATACACGCGGTAGCAATAAGTTTTTTTCTTCGCGCTCTTTACGGCGTCGAAACTTTCGGGCGCGCCCGCCGACTGTAAAACCCTTATATCGTCGGGTAGATAAACGTTTACGGCGTCCGCCATTCGTTCGGGCGGAATTGAACAGTCCGCGTCGAAATGGCACACCTGCGCCGCCGCGTGGACGCCGCTGTCAGTTCTGCCGCTCGCGGTTACGTTTACGCTAAAGCCCAATACACGTTCAAGTGCGCAAGTAATCTTTTCCTGCACCGTTACGGCATTTTGCTGTATCTGCCAACCGCCGTAGCAGGTGCCGTCATAAGCAATTAGCAAAGCGTATTTCATCAGCTTATCCTTATAAAATCGTAAATTTGCGGAAATATATCAGCGGCGTAAATATTGAAAAGTACAACGCCAGTAATCATCGCCGCATACAGGAAAAATATAATAACGTCGCGCCAACCGAATTTAAGTTTTTTGTATTTAGTTCTGTTCTTCGAGCCCGAGTAACAGCGCGCGTCCATAGCGTCGCCCAACTCTTCCGCACGTCTGAACGCGCTTATTAAAAGGGGTATCAGAATGGGAATTATAGCCTTTATGCGTTTGAAGATATTTCCGCTTTCGAAGTCGGCGCCCCTTGCCTTTTGCGCCGATATTATGCGGTTGGTTTCGTCTATAAGGGTCGGTATAAATCTTAGCGCGATTGACATTATAAGCGCGAGCTCGTGCACGGGGAAGCGTATCCACTTCAACGGCGTAAGCAAGCTTTCAATGCCGTCGGTAAGTTCGACGGGCGTGGTCGTAAGGGTTAAAAGCGCCGAACCCATTACGAGAAAAAACAGCCTTAATACGAGGAATACGGTAAATATTATTCCCTCGCGGTAAATTTTTATAAAATTCCAGTGAACAAGCAAATGCTCGCCGCCGTGGAAAAACAGATTTAAAATAGCGGTAAACGCGAGAAGTATCAGTATGCCCTTGACCGAGCGCATAACTCTCAGCGGCGGCACGCGCGAGGCGGCGATGCTGATAATAAGAACCAAAAAGCAAACCGCCATTCCGTAGAAGTTTTTTGCAAGAAACAGCGCGACGATATACGCAATCAGCGCTAAAAGTTTTATTCTGGGGTCTGATTTGTGCGCGAAAGAATTTACGGGATAGTACTGTCCGAAGGTTACGTCTTTAAGCATTGCCGCCTCCGTAAATCCCTATTATCTTCTTTGCAAAATCTTCCGAAGTACAGTCGCACTCAACCGTGATGGAATATTTTTTGAGCTCGGAGCAGATTTTTGAAGTTAAAGGCACGTCAAGCCCTAACTCTAAAAGTCTGTCCGCTTCCGCAAAGAGCTTCGCGGGGCTTTCGCAGATAACCGCTTCGCCGTTTGAAATTACGGCGGCTTTGGTACAGTTTTCCGCAACCTCGTCCATATCGTGCGAAACTATTATAACCGTCCTGCACCACTCTCTGTGAAGCTTGTGCAAAAGCTCCATTATCTCTTTTTTGCCGAGCGGGTCGAGCCCTGCAGCGGGCTCGTCCAAAATCAAAACGTCGGGTTTGGTAACTATTACGCCCGCTATCGCCACACGGCGTTTTTGTCCGCCCGACAAGTCGAAAGGCGACTTTTCCTTTACCTCATTATAATTCAAGCCGACGATTTCGATACTGTCTTTTACGACTTTTTCAATGTCTTCTTTGGTTAAATCCTTTTTGAAATTTTTAAGTCCGAAAGCAACGTCGGCAAAGACTGTTTCGGCAAAAAGCTGATACTCGGGGTATTGGAAAACCATTCCCACACTTGCTCTCAGCGATTTGAAATCGGTCTTTTTGTCAGTAAGGTCAAATTTGCCTATCGTTATCTTAGGCATAACCGGCGCAGGCTTTCCCTTTTTGGGTTTTTTTGCACGGTAGCCCTTTTCCGCCTGAGGCAGTCTTATAAGCGCGTTAAGGTGCTGGACGAGCGTGGATTTTCCGCTTCCCGTATGTCCTATAATACCGAAAAATTCTCCGTCGTCTATTTTAAGATTGATACCCTTTAACGCCTTGGTCGCAAAGGGTGATTTTTTTGAATAGGTGAAAGTCAGATTTTCAACGTCTATATCCCATTCGTGAGGGGAATTTATTTCAGGGTCCGCCGCCCGCTCGGATACGGGATTTTCTATTCCCTTTGCCTTGAAGTTTTCCGCTATTGATTTTGCAAGCTCTTCGGGGCGGAGCACGTTTTCGACTTTCATTCCCGCGCCGTTGAGCGTGTTTATAATTTCGGTTATGCGCGGAAGGCACAGGTTGTAGGTTTCAAGCGTTTGTCCGCTTTCGAAAATTTCTTCGGGCGTGCCGGAAAGGACGATTTCGCCTCGGTTCATAACCACCGTTCTGTCGGCAAGCAGGGCTTCTTCCATAAAGTGGGTAATGAGAATAACCGTCATACCCTCTTCCTTGTTAAGTCTGCGGACTACCTCTATGACCTCGCGCCGCCCCTTGGGGTCGAGCATTGCCGTAGACTCGTCCAAAACTAAAATTTCGGGCTTGATTGCAAGCACGCCTGCAACCGCTATCCTCTGCTTCTGTCCGCCGGAAAGCCTTGTGGGCGTGGAATGGCGGTATTCTTCCATACCGACCGCTTTAAGCGCCCAGTCTATTCTCTTACCGATTTCTTCACGGGCAATACCCAGATTTTCGGGTCCGAAAGCTACGTCGTCCTCGACAATCGAAGCCACCATCTGGTTGTCGGGGTTCTGAAAAACTATTCCCGCGCGTCTGCGGATTTCGCGGCTGTTTTTGCCGTCGGCAACGTCCAGTCCCAAGACTGTAATTTTTCCGCTGTCCGCCGAAAGAAGTCCGTTGATAAGTCTTGCAAGAGTTGACTTGCCGCTTCCGTTATGACCGATAACGGATAAAAATTCTCCGCGCTTTACCGCAAGGCTTACGCCGTTCACGGCAAAAACCCCGTTCGCGCCGGGGTATGAAAATTTTACGTTTTCAAATTCTATTACGTTTTCGCCGTCGAGCATAATAAGCCTCTTTTTTTATTCACCGCTAATTATAACATTAAAATATTTTTTTAACAACAAGATTAAGTGATAACCGAATAAAATTTTTTGCGCGTAATTAAAAAAAATATAATAATGTATATTGACATTTTTTTTTAATTGAAGTATATTAGGCGAGTGTAAAATTATTGCACAAATTGATAATT
>JAIDOO010000077.1 GCA_029063275.1 Clostridia bacterium | reverse complement strand
ATTTACTCCTTTAAGAAGCCGCGCGCTTTAGATGTATTTACCATTATTTTTTTGTCAAAACGTCGGATATATATTTGTAATTTGTCAAAAAGCTGTGATATAATTAATCAGTATTAAAATATTTATTTAATTTAACCAATGATTTGGTTGCAGGAGAATTTAATGGCACAAAACGTTTTTGAAGGCACTCCCGAGCAAATGACAAAGCTTTTGGCGTGCATAGACGAACACCGCGGCGAAGCGGGCGCGCTTATGCCCGTTTTGCACGAGGCGCAGGATATTTACGGCTATCTTCCCGCAGAGATTCAGACCGTGATAGCCGAAGAGCTTAACCTGCCCCTTGCCGAGGTTTACGGAGTTGCGACCTTTTACTCGCAGTTTTCCTTAAACCCCAAGGGCAAGCACAAGATATCGGTATGCCTTGGCACAGCTTGCTACGTAAAGGGAAGCGACAAAATCCTTTCGGCTATCGAAAGAGAGCTGGGTATCCGTTGCGGCGAGTGTACGCCCGATAAGAAGTTTTCCATTGAAAACTGCCGTTGCGTGGGCGCGTGCGGACTTGCGCCCGTAGTTATTATCGACGGCGAGGTTTACGGCAAGCTTACCGAGCACGACGTTGCGGGAATTCTGGACAAATACATAAAGGACTAAGGGCGAAAAAAATGACTTGCGAACAACTTAAAAAAATCGCCGCCGAAAAAGCGGATTTAATCAACGTAAGAAAGATAGTGCGCGAACAGGCTGAAAAGCTTTCACATAATACCGCGTACAGAAAACAGGTTCTCGTCTGCGGCGGAACGGGTTGCACCTCCTCGCACTCGTTAAAGGTTATCGAACAGCTTGAACAATCTTTCAAAGAGCATAAAATCAACGACGTATTAATCGTAAAAACCGGTTGCTTCGGTCTGTGCGCACTCGGACCTATTATGATAGTTTATCCCGAGGGCGCGTTCTACTCTCAGATGACGCCCGAGCACGCAAAGACGGTTGCCGAAAACCACCTTATCTACGGCGGTAAGCCCGTTACCGAGCTGTTATATTCCGAAACGGTCCACGAGGACGGAAGTATTATTCCCTTTTCGGAAATTCCCTTTTATAAGCACCAGATGCGAATAGCTTTAAGAAACTGCGGCGTTATCGCGGCTGAAAGCATAGACGAAGCAATCGCCGCGGGCGATTATTCAGCCCTTTCGAAGGCGCTGTTCGAAATGACGCCCGAGAGCGTAATCGACGAAGTCAAAAAATCGGGACTTCGCGGCAGGGGCGGCGCGGGCTTCCCCACGGGCACGAAGTGGCATCTGACCCGCATTGCCGAGGGCGATAAAAAATACGTCTGCTGTAACGCGGACGAGGGCGACCCCGGCGCATTTATGGACCGCTCGGTTTTAGAGGGCGACCCCCACACCGTTTTGGAAGCTATGGCGATAGCGGGCTACGCGGTGGGCGCCGACGAGGGTTATATTTACGTGCGCGCCGAGTACCCCATTGCGGTCGAAAGGCTGAATATAGCGATTAAGCAAGCGCGCGAATACGGGCTTTTGGGCAAAAACATTTTAGGAAGCGGATTTAACTTCGATATACATATCCGCCTCGGCGCGGGCGCGTTCGTCTGCGGCGAAGAAACCGCGCTTATGGCTTCAATCGAGGGGCACAGGGGCGAGCCCAGACCCAGACCTCCTTTCTCGGCACAGTGCGGACTTTTCAGAAAACCCACCGTTTTAAACAACGTTGAAACCTGGGCAAACATAGCGCCCATAATTTTGAACGGCTACCACTGGTTCTCTTCAATCGGTACCGAAAAATCCAAGGGCACCAAAGTTTTCGCCGTGGGCGGAAAAATCAACAACGTGGGTCTTGTGGAAGTTCCCATGGGCACTTCGTTAAAGACTATAATTTACGATATCGGCGGCGGAATTCCGCACGGCAAGGCGTTTAAAGCGGCGCAAACGGGCGGACCCTCCGGCGGCTGTATCCCAGCAAAACACATTGACATTGCAATGGACTTTGACAACCTCGTTGCAATCGGCTCTATGATGGGAAGCGGCGGACTTATCGTTATGGACGAGGACACCTGTATGGTGGACATCGCCAAATTCTATCTTGAATTTACCGCAGACGAAAGCTGCGGAAAATGCGTTCCCTGCCGTATAGGCACAAAGCGGCTTTTGGAAATTCTGACAAAAATCACCGAGGGCAAGGGTGAAAACGACGACCTTGAAAAAATCAATGAAATCGCAACACATATGAAGTCCTCCTCCCTCTGTGCGCTCGGTCAGTCCGCGCCCAATCCCGTTCTTTCGGCAATGGAGCATTTCCGCGACGAATACGAGGCGCATATAGCCGACAAAAAGTGTCCTGCGGGAGTATGCAAGTCGTTGCTTTCATACTATATAGACCCCGATAAGTGCAAGGGCTGTACGCTTTGCAAGCGCAACTGCCCCGCAAACGCCATTTCCGGTACGGTAAAGAGCCCGCACGAAATAGACTTGAAAGCGTGCATTAAGTGCGGTCAGTGTATAGCGCATTGTAAGTTCGGCGCAATCGTTAAAAAGTGAGGTGCTACAAAATGATAAATTTAACTATTAACGGCATACCCGTAAGCGTGCCGGAAGGTTCGACCATATTACAGGCGGCAAAGCTCGCCAACGTGAGAATACCCACCCTTTGCTACCTTAAAGACGTGCAGTGCGTAGGCTCCTGCCGTATGTGCCTTGTAGAGGCGAGCGGCGCGCGCGGGCTTGTCGCGGCGTGCGTATACCCCGTTTCCGAGGGTATGGACGTAAGAACAAACACGCCCAAGGTAAGAAAATCGAGAAAAACCACCGTCGAGCTTATTCTCTCGACCCATAAAAAGAAGTGTCTGAGCTGTCCCCGCTCGATGAACTGCGAATTGCAGAAGCTCGCGCTGGAATACAACGCCGAAGAGGACAAATTCGGCACCGACCACGATATTAAGCCGGTTGACGATTTATCCGCGTCCGTCGTCCGCGACAACTCGAAGTGCGTAATGTGTACGCGTTGCGTTGCGGCTTGCAACAACCAGACCATAGGCGCAATCGGACCGAAAAACCGCGGATACGCTAAGGAAATAGGCTCGCCCTACGACGTTTCGCTCGCCTTTACCCCCTGCGTCAACTGCGGACAGTGCATAGTCGCCTGCCCCGTAGGCGCGCTGTATGAAAAGAGCGCGGTAGCCGACGTCTGGGGCGCGATTGTAGACCCCGATAAGCAGGTTGTCTTTTACACCGCTCCCTCTATAAGGGCGACCCTCGGCGAAGCTTTCGGACTTCCCGTAGGCACAAACGTAGAGGGCAAAATGGTTACCGCTATAAAACAGCTCGGCGACGTGAAGTGCTTCAACATGGATATAACTGCCGACCTCACCATTATGGAAGAGGCGAACGAGCTTTTGGACAGACTGAAAACGAATAAGCCCGTGCCTATGTTCACGAGCTGTTGCCCCGGCTGGATTAAGTTTGCCGAACACTACTACCCCGAGCTTTTGCCCAACCTTTCCACCTGCAAATCGCCGCAGGAAATGTTTTCGGCGGTGCTTAAAACCTATTACTGCGAAAAGCACGGCATAAAGCCCGAAAATCTTTACGTCGTATCGGTTATACCCTGCACGGCGAAGAAATTCGAGGTTTCGAGAAAGGAGCTTGGCGAATACACCGACGCAGCTCTTACCACGCGCGAGCTTGCCAAAATGATTAAAGAGGCGGGCATCGATTTTGCAAACCTGCCCGACGGCGGGTACGACCTGCCCTTCGGCGAGGCGAGCGGCGCGGGCGCGATTTTCGGCGCAACGGGCGGCGTTATGGAAGCGGCTCTCAGAACTGCGGCTTATAAGCTTGGCGGAAACGGCGCGCCCCTCGAATTTAAAGAAGTGCGCGGAACCGCAGGCGTTAAAGAAGCCGAGTACACGGTAGGCAAAACCACCGTCAAAGTTGCGGTGGCAAGCGGACTGGGTAACGCGAGAAAGGTTATAGAAGATATAAAAAGCGGTAAAAAGAATTACACCTTCGTTGAAATTATGGCTTGCCCCGGCGGCTGTATAAACGGCGGCGGTCAGCCCTATATCCACGACGAAGTGAGAAACAACACCGACCTGAAATCCCTGCGGGCAAAGGCGCTGTACGACTATGACAAAACGAGAAAGGTGCGCACCTCGCACACCACTCCCGCAGTGGATACGCTTTACAAGGAATTTTTCGGCGAACCCAACTCGCACAAGGCTCACACCCTTTTGCACACCTCGTATAACAAACGCGATAAGTATTAATCGACGTTTTAAAGGCAAAAAAAATAGGGCGCGGCACAACGCCGCGCCTTAGCTTTTAAGATACGCACAACCGTTGTGTATTTTTGACTTTTAATTTTATAAGTGCTATACTTCAATCAGGGAGGTAATTAAAATTGACTCAGGAATTTAAAAACGAATTAGATATGTGCTTATGGCATCATACCTTGGAAGAGGCGCCCGCCATAATCGAACGGCACATTAACGAAATCGACTTTGACGACGATGATGACGTGGAAAAACTCATCGGTTACATAGTTGATGCAATCCGCACCGAAGACGATACATCTTTGCTGGAATGTCTTGTATCGAAAGGCTTGGATATAAATTTCAAACTGCTCGGCAAAGAATGTCTTATTTTAAAGATTGCCGACAGCACTTATTATAAAGCCGCTTTTGAAAAAGCCGTAGAACTCGGAGCCGACGTTTATTCGGAAAACAACAAGGGCGACAACGTGCTTTTACTGGCGGCAAACAGAGAGTTTATAACCTGGTGCAACGACAATCAGGAAGAACTTGCCGTACATATAGTCAATAATTACGATTTGTCAAGGCTCGACAAAGCGGATAAATACGGCATAACTCCGCTGATGTACGCCGTAATTTCAAAAAAGCTTCAGCTTGCGGACGCGCTTATAGCAAAAGGCTCGGACGTAAACGGCACAGGCACATCCCCCTTGGGCGGTTACCATTACTGGATGGATATGAACGGCGTTTCGCCCCTTGCGCTCGCTATACGCCACGGCAACACGGAAATGGTTAAAAAACTGCTTGACGCGGGCGCGAATGAAGAACTTTGCGACGCAAAAGGTCTTCCTCCCGTATTTTCGCTGATACAGTTTCCCCACAACTTCCAAAGGGAGTTCAGCTACGTCCACCCGATTTACAAACATAAGTCCGAAATAACAGGTTTACTGAAAAACCTTGACTTAACAAACGAAAAAAATTACACCGTACTTATGCAATCGCTTAGCTCCCGGACACAGTGCTATACAAGGGAAATAACCAAAGCTCTTATCGAGAACGGCGCAAACGTAACCATCGTCGGCAACGACGGCAAAAGCGCGCTGCATCTGGCGGCGGAATACAGCGACGTTGAAATAATAAAGGCGATTGTAAAGGCGGGCGCAGACGTAAACGCTCAGGACAATGAGGGCAACACCGCGCTTATTCTCACCTGCAAGCGTAGCGACGAAAAAACTGCGCGCTATCTTATAAGAGCGGGTGCGGATTTCAATATTAAAAACAACAAAGGCGAATCGCCCGCAGAGCTTGCGGCGGCAAACGGCTTGAACGACGTATTGGAGCTTATGATCTGACTCAGGTATAAAAAGGTTTGGCTATGGAATTTTTATCAAAAAGCACGACTTTTTCCGACGGCGCCGATATCGACGGCGCGTTGTATTCCGCACTTGCCGCGGGCGACTTGCCCGCCGCTTGCCTGATGTGTCAAAGCGCGGATAAAAGCTTGGAAAACTTGGGCGTTTCGGCGTTGTTTAATTGCGGTCTTTGCAGGTTTTTGCTAGGCGAATACGAAAAATCGCTCGACCTTTTAAAAAAGGCGGAAATGCTTTTGGGCAACCCGCTCGATTTCGATATTTCACAAAGACAGCTCTTTATAAAATCGCTCGAAGCTTCGGTGGGAGATTTGGCTTTGTTGCCTTTGGAAAAACGCTATTCGGAAAATTGCGCGAGATACGCGCTTATCCGCGTAAAATGGCTAATGGCAATCTGTATTGAAAAACTCGGGCGCGGGCACGAAGCCTCCGCCTTGAAAAACTTTTTGGCACAATATAACATTCAGGTAAAAGGAGAATAAATTATATGCAATTCGATAATATGTTTTTACAGGCTTGCAAAAACAACCAAAAAGGGGTTGTGCAAACTTTTTTAAAGCGCGGCGGCATAGACGTAAACAAACGCGACGAATCGGGCAACACCCCGCTTATTTACGCTTGTATAAAAAACTCACGCGATATAGTAAAGCTTTTGCTTGAAAACGGCGCGGACTCGGGACTGTGCAATATTTTCAGCCGCGCTCCCCTGCATTTTGCGGCGGAATCGGGCAATAAGGAAATTATCGCGCTTATCGTCGACGCGGGCGCAGACGTAAACTGCACCGATAAAAACGGCGTAACTCCCCTTATGCTTATGGCTAAGGGCGGCAAAACGGACGCCGCTTTGGCTTATATTAAAAATCCGAACGTGGATATTTCTTTAAAGGACAACGATAACCACGCCGCTATCGACTATGCAACCGCATCCGGTTTGAGGGAGCTTGTAAAAGCGCTTTCTTCCGACAGTGAGCAAGCGCATACTGACGCTCACGGAAATACGCCGTTGCATCAGGCTTGCTGGAACGGTCAGGTTGAAGTTGTCAGGGTTCTCCTTGAAAAATGTCCCGACGTGGAAAAACTCAACGACGACGGAGAGTCTCCTCTTATTCTCGCCGTTGAAAGATGCAATCTCGTAATAGTAGAGTTATTGCTTGCGTCGGGCGCAAAGGCAGACGGCGCAACGCTTGCCGGAGTAGCCCCCTTACATATGGCGGCAAAAAGCGGAGAACAGTTTATAGGCAAAGCGTTAATAAACGCAGGCGCAAATAAAAACGCCAAAACCGCCGACGGGCAAACCCCTCTCATTCTCGCCGCGCAGTGCGGAAGAAACGATTTTACCGCAATGCTTATCGAAGCGGGCGCCGACCTCAACGCAGTGGATAACAGCCGCCACAGCGCAATGCACTATGCTTCCGAGGCTGGCTTTACCGAGATTGTAGAACAGCTTTTAATGGCAGGCGCTGAAAATTAAAAAAATTATTATAGTAATAAGTAAAAAGCTTTCGGTCTTTTGAGCCGAAAGCTTTTTTTTGCAAATTCGATTTAGATACGGGGTCCGGCGGAATGTTTGCGCTTGCCGTCGGGATACTTTGCCGAAATTCTGTGTACCGCGCAGTATACCGCAGGCACCAACAACAGGGTTACAAGCGTTCCTATTAAAAGTCCGCCTATTACCACTATGCCAAGAGGCTGCATAAGCTCGCTTCCCTGCCCTACGCCAATCGCCATTGGAATGAGCGCGAGAATGGTTGTTAGCGTGGTCATAAATATAGGTCTTAACCTAGCGGCGCACGCATTTTTAACCGCCTCGAAATGGGGCATTTCCGCTTTGAGCTGTTTTATCTTTTCAAGCATAACAATCGCGTTGTTCACTACCACGCCCATAAGCATAATCAGCCCGATAAAGGAAACCACGTTCAGCGACGTGCCGGTTATCACCAGCGCGATAAATCCGCCCGTAAAGCTGAAAGGTATGCTCGCCATAATTATCAGCGGTTTTAAGAAAGACGAGAACTGGATAGCCATAACCGCATAAAGCAGGAAGAATGAAATTACCAGCGCCACGGCAAGGCCCGCGAACGCGTCGTTTAAATAGGTGGTGATACCGCTCTCTTCGAAGCCGTAGCCGTCGTAGTTTTTCAGCACGGACGAGGCAATGTTCGCCAATTTTTTCGAAGCCGTGCCCGTATCGGTATCGGGCAGAACTGCCGAAACAGAAATCATATTGTTTCCGTTAGAGCGGCGTATGCACGCCTCCTTCTCTTCCTCCATTACCTCGCATACGTCCTTTAACAGCACCGCTTCGCTTCCGTCAAAGCCGACGGCGAAATTTTCAAGGCTCTCGCGCGAGGTTATCGCATTGTCGTCGAACTTCACCGCAATATCGCGGTTTTCGCCGTTGATAGTTACCGTACACGCGGTGTACGACGCCAATCCTATTCTCAGGGTCATAACCAGGGTCTTATAATCTATCCCCTTTTCCAAAAGCGCGGTGCGGTCGAATTTAAGCGTGTACTGCTTCGACTTATCCGCCGCGCTGTTTTTAACGTCGGTAAAGCCCGCCTCCGTCAGCTTTCCGCCTATCTCTTCCGCAATCTTCAAAAGCGTGTCGCCGTCGCTTCCTATTACGGTAACGGACATATCGTCGGTACCCGACATAAGGGACGCAACAACGCCGTCAATCTCTTTGACGGTTACCGAGCCCGTCGGTTTATATTCTTCGGCAAGGGCGCGTATTCTGTTTACTACCTGCGCGGTGTTTTTATTGGACTTCATCTGCACGGTGATTATTCCCGAATCGCTCAGCGCAAGCAGACCGTTTTTGCCTATGCTCGCCGAAAGATAATCTATTCCGTCCACCTCTTCGGATATGCGTTTAGAGAATTCGAGAACGTCGTCCTGCACCTCTTCCAGACTCGCGCCCGAATAGGTCATGGAAACTTCTATCTGCCCCTTGTCAATCGAGGGCAAAAATTCCGTGCCCGTCAAAAACAGCAGTCCTATGCTCGCGCCGAAAACCACCGCCGCAACCAGAATAGTTACGAGTTTTTGCGACAGGACTTTGGGAAGAACTTTTGAGTACGCCCTTGTACAGCCGTCCATTACGACGGGTTTTTTAAGTACCGCAATTTTTTCACGGAAGGATTTTTTCTTTTCAGTCTCCGCCTGTACGGGCGCGGCTTGCTCTTCTACGGGAACGGGCATTTTACGCCTGGGCGCATTTTCTTTCAAAATCCGTCTGCCGCCGCAGAAAAGCGTGTAAAGCGTGGGAATTACCGTAACAGCCACCAACAGCGAGAAGGTCAGCGAGAATATGACCGCAAGCGCCAGGTCGGTGAAGATTTCAGCCGTAAGTCCGCCCGCGAACATAATGGGTATGAACACGCAGACTGTTGTAACCGTCGAGCCGAACAGCGCGCCGCCGACCTCGCAGGTTCCGTCAACCGCGGCGTTGAACGCGTCCTTTCCGTTGTCGCGGTGCTTGGTGATAGCCTCTATAACCACGATAGAGTTATCCACGAGCATACCAATACCCACGGCAAGTCCGCCCAAAGACACCATATTCAGCGTAACGCCCAAAAGGAAAAGACAAATTAACGCGGCAAGTACCGAAAGGGGCATGGTAATTGCAATGACCAGCGAGGTGCGCACTTTTTTAAGGAACAGGAAAATAATGATTATCGCAAGCACGCCGCCAATCAGCATACTGATAAGCACGTTTGAAACCGAGTCCGAGATAAACTCCGACTGGTCGTCCAAAAGGTTTATAGTTGCGCTATAACCCTCCTCGGCGGCAACCTCTGCGTACACCGCCTTGACCCTCTCAACCACCTTTGAAGAGTTTGCGCCGTTGGATTTGTAGATATTTATTACTATCCCGTCGGCGATATTCACACTGCCGTCGAAGTAGTACGCATACGAAGCATATGTAAGGTCAACGGTTATATTTGCTACGTCGCTCACCTTTACTACCTTACCGCCGTTTGCGTTGAGGTCGGTAAAATCGGTATCGATTATAAACTGAAAGAGTTGCTCCGAAAGTTTAAAGTCAAACACGCCGTTCAGCTTTAACGAGCAATAAAGTCCGTTCCACTGTCTGGCGGTTATAGGAGCTTCTTCCCCGCTGTCCCCGTCGTAATTTTCGTCATAAAGTGCGCCGCGCGTATCTATCAGCGTCTGCATATTTTCGTCGTAGTTTTCACTTCGTACAAACGCCATAAACGTAGGAGACATTATTATGGGATGCTCCTCAGACAGGGTCGTACCCGAAAATAAAAGCGCGCATTCGGCGTTCGTAGGATTGTAAGCGGCGCCCTCGTCCCGCTTTTTCTTAGCTATGTTTCCAAGCCCCGTTGCCGAAGTCTGTTTGGCAAAATCTATGTTTGCGTATATTTTTTCATCCGCTTCGTCCCGAGTAATTTCGCCGCTCTCAGCTTTTGCGTAAATATCCGCATACACCTTGACGTACTCCGTTTCGAGTACAAAGTAATCGTCGTTGGTCAGCTCGTAAAACTCGTTGTTGTCGTTTTTTTCTTTATATCCGTCCGTTTCTTCCAGCCACTCGCGGAAGCCGATAATATCGTTTAACTTATCGTCGCGGACAACGCGTAAAAGATCCGCCGACACCGTTATCGGCAGGTTTACCTGCGAATTGATGTCTTTGGCAAGGTCCTCAAGCTCTTCGTCTGTTTTGGGCGTGCCGTCGTCGTTTACCACCTGCTTTTTAAGCTCGTTGTAATAACGGCTCGTCCGGAAGCTTTTAAGCTGTTGCGCCGTATAGGTGCTCCCTATGTTCATATAGGTTTTAAGGTCGGACAGGTCGTCAATTTCTTCCGCGCTTAAATTTCCCAAATCGTTTAAAACGGTTAAAACGCCCGCGCCCAAATCGTCCCTTAATTTTTCAAGGTCTTGAACGGTCGAGTCCTCGTAATATCCCATAACCTGCTTTACCGAAGCAAGCAGGCTTATAAGATTTGACGGGAGCTCCACGGGCATATTGTCGATGTCCTCCCTGCAAGATATGTCGGACTCGTTTTTAATCTGCACGCCGCCGTTTTCGGTTACTGAGCCGAGGGGCAAATCCAGCGAACCGTAAGAAAAGGCTTCGACCAAAAGCGGGCTTATAAGTTCCAGACCCGCAAAGGGCTGAATTAAATAAGTCTTGTCCGCGCCGCCCTTCAGCTCGACGCTTTCAACCCCGTCTATTGCCGAAAGCCTGTCGGAAAGCTCTTTCGCACGCGCGTACGCCTCGTCAAGCCCGTCGGCGGAGGTCAGCGAAAGCACCGCAAGGGGCTCTGCGTTCAAATCCACGTCGTAAACCGTGGTCGAAACGCCGTCGGGCAGGTCCACCGCGTTAAGCTTGCTCTGGATTTCGCTCTTTTTTGCGGTTGTATCGGTGTCGTAATCGAAATACAAAACAACCGCCGAAAGATTGTCGTAGGAGTAACTCATTACGTCGGTAACGCCGCCGAGCGACGAAAGACCGTCCTCGACCTTTTCGGTTACGTCCTTTTCAACGGTAGAAGCGTTTGCGCCCGCATACACGACCTGGACGCATATTACGGGCACGTTTATATCGGGCAACAGGTTGATTGACATATTCGCCGTAGACCACACGCCGAAGCCCAGTATGAATAAAGAGATTAAGACAACCGCTACCGATTGTCTTATAATAAAAGCGAAAAATTTTCTCACAGTTTTATTCCATTTTTTTAAGTTTAATCAAGCTTATTTTAGCCACGGCAAAGCACACGGCAACTGCGATAATTAGCGCCGCTATAACCGCTATAAACACGGCAAAGCCGATAAGCTTTGCCTCGGCGTCGTCAATAACGGTAAACGCCGTTATCGAAAAAATCACAAGCCCGAGCGCCGCCGCAAGACTTATAAAAAAGAGTATTTTTATTACGGCAAGTCCCGTTTCCGCGCGCTTTGCCAGTTTTTGAGCGTAAATATTTTTTTCGTCCATAATATACCTGAAACAAAATTATTAAATCATACTTGAAAGAATTGCAAGGTTTGCCGCAACGTCGATATGGCGGACCACCGTTCCTTCCCCTACCTTTATCAGCACGGGGGCAAAGTTTAAAACCGCCTTTACGCCGCAGGCGCAAAGCTCGTCCGCGACTTCCTGGGCGCAGGGTGCGGGCACGCACAAAATAGCAAGCTCGGCGCCCAGTCTTTCAATCTCGCTCTTCATATCGTCTAAGCCTAAAACCTTTCTGCCCGCGACATCGGTGCCTATTTTTGCAGGGTCGCTGTCAAAAGCGCCGTCTATCTCTATGCCGTAGTTTCTGAAACCGCCGTAGCTTAAAACCGCCCTGCCAAGCGCGCCAACGCCGACCAGCACGGCGCAACGCTTGCCGTTACAGCAAAGGTATTCTTCCAGCGCTTCGATAAGCTCGCGTCTTGCATAGCCCACGCGGGGTTTTCCGACCGCCGCCGTATAAGCCAAGTCCTTTCTTACAAGAACCTCGCCCATATCCAAAGCGTCGGCAATGCTTTTGGAGGAAACGAATTTTTCTTCCTCGGGCAAGCCTTTGAGATAGTTTAAATACACCGGCAGTCTTTGCAGTGAAATTACGGGTATGTCTTTGTTCATATCAATCCTCTATAAAAAGCGCCGCCGCGCCGTAAACGCCCGCCCTGTTGCCGAGCGAAGCTATTTTCAAAGCGACCGGCGCGTGCGCCGTGCCGCCGAAAAGATGTTTTTCGAATTTCTGTTTTAAGGGCGTAAGCAACCTTTCGCCCTCGTTTGATACTCCGCCGCCGAGCATAATAACCTGCGGACGGAAGATATTTGCAAGGTTGACAAGTCCGCACGCAAGGCGGTCTATATACCAATCCACGACCTGTTTTGCAGAGTAGTCGCTGTCGGCAAAATCAAACGCGGTTTTGCCGGTTACGGTATCCGAGGTACATACAGTCCACATTTTTGAGCCTGCGTCCTCTTCCATAGCCCATTTGGTGCGGCGGATAAGCGCCGCCGCGGACGAGTAAGCTTCGAAACAGCCGCGCCTGCCGCAGGTGCACAAATCACCGCCGCGCTCTATTACCATATGCCCTATTTCCGCGCCCGCCGATTTATAGCCCTCGTACAATTTTCCGCCGATTACTATACCTCCGCCCACGCCCGTTCCGAGCGTTACGAGTATACTGTCCTTATAATGCTTGCCCGCGCCGAACTTCGCTTCGCCGAGAGCCGCCGCGTTTGCGTCGTTTGTGATTTTTACGGGCAGACCCGTTTCGCGCAGGACGCGTTCGGCAAGGGGATAATCCTTTAAATCGAGGTTTCCCGCAAAAACAACGGTACCCGCTTCGGAGTCGATCATACCGGCACAACCGATGCCAATGCCGTCCACAGTTACGCCGCCCGCCTTTTCCGTCAGCATAGAAACAAGCGAATCCACGTTCTGCGCTACGTCGCCCAAAACGGTGGGAACGCTCCCCTCCGCAAGCAGAGCGCCGTTCGAGTCGATGACCGCTCCTTTGACAGTTGTTCCGCCAACGTCAATTCCGATATAGTAAGACATTTTTCCTCCGTCGAAGCCTTTTGTATAAGTATACTCTCTTTACGACGATATGTCAATCTTTAATTTAACGGCAAAGATTATAAACGGCGCGCCCGAAAGGGCGCGCCGAAAAATCCGGTTTTATTTTCTTCCCGTCGAGCCGAAGCCGCCGCTTCCGCGCACGGTTTCGGAGAGCTCGTCCTTTAAAACGAACTCCGCCGCAAGATAGGGCGTTATCACAAGCTGGGCTACTCTTTCGCCGACGGCAACCGTCTGCGCCGCTTCAGAGTGGTTGTGAAGCGCAACCTTGACCTCGCCTCGGTAATCGCAGTCTACAACGCCGACCTTGTTGGCGGGGGCAAGACCCTTTTTTGTCGCAAGTCCGCTCCTTGCATAGATAAGACCCGCATAGCCGAGCGGAAGCTCTAAGGCTATGCCCGTGGGGATTAACGCCGTTTCGTGGGGTTTGATTTCCAAATCGCCGTCAATGCACGCGTACAAATCCGCGCCCGCGGCAAACTCGCTGCCGTAAGAGGGAATAATAGCTTTTTCGCTGAGTTTTTTAATGCCTACTTTCATTTGTTTTTTTCCTGATTATTTTTTAATAAAACCGCAGAGATACGGGCAAGACAAGGCACGCGCGGATTCGTTGCAGGGGGTGTACTTTGCGTACACGACCAAAACAAAACGCAAGCGTAACGACGTATTGCGAAGTATATATTGTGGTTTTATACTACCGTTTTTTCATCCCACAAAACCACGTCGTCCGTTTCCAGCGAGGGTTTTACGAGTATAACGCGCTGGTTTGACGAGCCGCGGAACAAGAGGTTTAAGTCCTTTTTTTCTTCGATAAATCTGCCGTCAACCAAAACATCAAGGCAATTGAGTATACGCAGTATGGTGTCCATATCGCCCTTGTTGCCCGTAAGCAAGTCGCGCTCGTAGTCGTAGCCGGTGTAGCACCAGAATGATTTATCCGGGTAGCGTTCGCGCAATCTTTCGAGGAAGGGAGCCAGGGCTTCCGCGTTTTCGGGCTCGAACGGGTCGCCGCCTAAGAGGGTGAAGCCCTTGATATAGTCGGGCGCGAGCCCTGCGATTATTTGGTTTTCTACCTTTTTGGTAAAGACTTTGCCGTACGAAAAATCCCAGGTTTCGGGGTTGAAACAGTTTTTACAGTGGTTTCTGCAACCGCTGACGTACAGCGACACCCTTACCCCGGGTCCGTTTGAAATATCGTACCATTTTATATTTGCATAATTCATAAGCGTACCGCTTAACCGTGTATCTTTATTACCTAACCGCTTGATTTGCTTCTCGCTCGTCAAACTTAAAGCCTTAGGCTTTGCGCCGTATCTTTATTTCTTCCCGCTTGCCCGGCTATCCGCAAGTCAGCTGAATTTTAGTTTAAAGCTCAAAGCAGTGAATACATAATTTACAGATGCAGAACTCTTGCCTTGATTTCCTTGGTCTTTCCGACGTTCCAGAAATTTTCGCCCAGATATCCGCAGGTGCGGCGGGTTACGTTCATTTTGCGCTGGTCTTTATTATGACAGCAGGGGCACTCCCACTCGTTGTCCTCGTTTATTAAAATTTCGCCGTCAAAACCGCAGACGTGGCAATAGTCGCTCTTTGTATTGAATTCCGCGTACTGGATATTGTCGTAAATGAATTTTACCACGTCCTCCATAGCGGTAAGGTTGTGGCGCATATTGGGGATTTCGACGTAAGAAATCGCGCCGCCCGAAGAAATCTGCTGGAATTGGCTTTCGAATGTGAATTTCGAGAATGCGTCGATTTTTTCGCGCACGTCAACGTGATAGCTGTTGGTGTAATAGCCCTTGTCGGTAACGTCGGGAATATCGCCGTACTTCGCCTGGTCGATTCTTGCAAAGCGGTAGCAAAGCGATTCTGCGGGCGTGCCGTAGAGTCCGAAGCCCAGCCCCGTTTCCTTCTTCCACTTCTCGCAGTGTTCCCTTA
>JAIDOO010000076.1 GCA_029063275.1 Clostridia bacterium | reverse complement strand
CCTTATATAAGATACCTCCTTATTTTGTAGCTTAATTTTATTTCTCTTTTGTTAAATGAATTTGAAATAAGTTAAGAAAATAAAAAAAACGCAGATAATTCTCTGCGTATTTCTTTTCAGTTTCAATTATTTATTAAAGCGGTAAACAAACGGTAAAAGTCGTTCCTTTGTTTCGCTCACTTTCAAAAGATATTTTACCGCCAAGTTTTTCAATGATTGTTTTTGCCAATGGCAGCCCCAAACCGCTTCCTTCTTTATTATGCGATTTGTCGCCGGTAAAAAAGGGGTCAAATATTTTGTCTTTATCTTCGTCGGCAATACCTATTCCGTTGTCTTTGATAATAAACAGTAAGTCGCTTTCCTGTTTTTTAAGAATTATTGCTATTGTGCCTTTTTCTTCCGTGAATTTAATTGCGTTGCTTATCAGATTTTGCCAGACACGGAATAATAAATTTTCATTGCTCTTAATTTCAAATTCTTCAAGGTCGGGTTCGACGGAAATATCTTTTTTACTCCATTTTAGTTGAGTTGCTAATATTGCGGAACGTATTTGTTCGGCAGGAACAAATACATCCTCTTTTGAAATAATTGTCGTACTGTCCATACGTGATAACTCTAAGACGTTTTTGGAAAGGTTTGCAAGCCTGTCGGATTCCGAAACGATTATCTTCATATAATTTTCCAAAGTTGCCTTATCGTCCGCATCCGTAGCGGCTTGTGCATAGCTTTTTATAACGCTTATAGGCGTTTTAAACTCGTGCGAAACGTTCCTTGTAAAACTCTTACTTAACATTACGTTCGCTTTAAGCTCAACAGTCATTTTATTAATGTTTTTAGCAAGCTCAGACAATTCATCATAGCCTTTTACACTTACCGTTATATCGTAATTGCCGTTCGCAATTTCGGTAACTGCTTTACTCAACTTATGAATACGCTTCGTAAAAAATGTATTTATAAGAAAGAAGAAAACAATAAGTCCAAATACCATACTTAACCCGTTGCCGAGATACATAGCCGACACAAACACGCTTTCGTCATGTCCTCGACAAAAAAGAGAAGTCATAAAGGCAATAAGAGCAGACAGTCCCAGCATTATGACAATTAATAAGCCTATCAACTCAATAGCTAATAAATTTTTGCGTCCTTTTTTCATAGTAATACCGCCTTATATCCAAGTCCTCGTATAGTTACAATTTTAAAATCTGAACTATCAACTTTGTTTCGTAGTAATTTAATATGCGTATCTACGGTGCGGTCTGCGCTATTGCTTTCATACCCCCAAATATCATTCATAAGTTGTTCGCGTGAAAATATATAATTCGGGTGAGACAACAGCTTGAATAGCAATAAAAACTCTTTTTTAGTCAACTCTATGTTATTGCCATTAAGAATAACCGTATTTGCCTGATAATTGAGTTCCGTGTGGGGCAGAACGATTTTATTTTCATAAACTTCGCCGTATCTGCGAAGAAGCGCTTTTATACGCAACAATAATTCCTGTAAGTCAAAAGGCTTTGTAAGGTAATCGTCAGCGCCTGAACCGAAGCCCTTTTTCTTATCGTCCAAAGTTTCAAGCGCAGTCAACATTAAAATCGGCACGTCCGGTTTAAGAGTACGAACCTTTGCGGTCAGTTCGTTTCCGTCCATTTTGGGCATCATTATATCAGTAACAATTAAATCTATTTTGCTATTGCAAAATTCATCATAAGCCAACTGTCCGTTTACGACCGCAACAACGGAGTAACCTTCTTTACTTAAAGTTATTTCTAAAATGTTTCTTAAATTATCGTCGTCTTCTGCAATTAAAATTTTAAACATACAAATTCCTCGCTCGATTTAAGCACATAAATTATACAAAAATTGCTCTTACTTGTCAATTTCCCCTAACTTCAAGATAGTTCATTTTAGCATTTGACAGTAAGTAAAACTTTAAACAATTTTATAATGCAAATGTGAACTGAATATTAAATAAATCAAAATTAATTAAACTTTTGCCATTTATAAAAACCGAATACGAACGCAATAATTATTTTTTGTTTTTCGTTGGTCTATCGTAGCATAGGCTTCGTAAAGGACAAAAGGTGTGCGGTAAAAAATCAGTAGTACATAGTAACCAAATATCAAAAGACCGAGCTTTCAACAGCTCGGTTATTTCTTTATCTTATTGATTTTTTACCTGTATAGCAGACCGACTAAATCATTAAAATTCGGTTGCTACTTTTGTCCTTTACATTACGACCACGAAAAACAAGACTTAACCCAGCCTATGCCCCGATGCCCTTTGCCGAAAAACAAAAAAAGATAAAATTAACGGTTTTCGGTAAGGTGGTGAGTTATATGCGTTTGTATATCGATACAGGGTAATCCGCTGTTTTCCGTTCCTTTTAAGCGGTTTTCCCACGGTAAACACTATTCTTATTTCGCCGCCCTAATAGCTAATATGCAGTTATCAACTATTAGGAGTAACCGATATGAAGCAACAGGAGCTTAACACGCTGTTAGACTTCATACAAAAGCAAAATTCGCCCGCCGGCGACGAACTCGTTTCAATAGTCTTGAAAATGGCGTCTGACAGCGCCGCACTCAAAGCAGTTAAAAACAAGCCAATAGACAGTACAAATGAAGCGGGCGATAAAAAGTATTTGAAATTCACTAAAAAGGAGATTGAGCAAATGCCCGACGACGTTAAAAAATATTTGATTATCAACGGCAACGCCATACCTTATCGTGAAGTGCGTGGTATGTATCAGGCACGTTACCATAGGGACGGTTACAATATTGACGTTGCATCTAAAAGCATTAAAACCGTAACACAAAAAGTACTTCAAAAACTTATCGAACAAGACAAAGCCAAACAAAAAAGTAAAACACCGCTTATTAAGGACTTTTCTATTGAGTGGCTTAAAATCATTAAACCCATCACGAAGGAAAGCACATATAACGGCTATGTTTCAACGTGGCGAACACACATTATTCCTGCGTTCGGACATATCCATTTAGACGAGCTTACCAGAAACGATATTCAGAACTATATTTATCTGCTTACCGAAGAAGGCAAAAACAGAACGGCAAAAAAGGTAAAACAACAGCTCGGCGCAAGCTATAAAATAGCCTGCTCGGATTACTCGATTAAAAACCCGCTTTTAAAGGTTGTTTTACCCCGTTATCAGGTAGATAAAGGCGAAGCGTTAAGTTACGAAGATGAACGCAAACTCGTTGATTTCTGCATTGCCAATAAGCACCTGAAAGCTGTTTCCGCAATTCTTACCTTACTTTATACGGGTATGCGTTCAGGCGAACTTGATACATTGACCGTATTCAATGACAAGTTTTTCTATATTGATTGCATAACTGAAAAAACAAGGCAAGGACTTCCGGACGTCCACCGTCAGATACCCGTTTCGCCTATGCTTAAAAAAGTTTTGCCTTACATTGACTTTGAGAAAGCAAAGACCTGTTCTTACAGATACATAGACAACATTTTTAAAATGTGCTTGCCTAACCGTAAATTGCACGAGCTTCGATATACGTTTATCAGCCGTTGTAAAGAGTGCCGTTGCAGTCTTGAACTTGTAATGCTTTGGTCGGGGCATACCGACGATAAAGAAGTGGAAAGCTCGAAAGTCAACCGTGGATATACTACTTACAGCGACGATTTCTACTTTAAAGAAATTGAAAGAGTAGATTACGAATTTTAGTTCCAAATAAAATCACGCCGTTTGCGTAAATTAGGCAGACGGCGTATTTTTATGCAAAAACAGCTTAAAATCGGCTATTTTTAGTTCCACAAAGTTCCATTTGTGATTTAATATCAGAAAAACAAAGAAAAATCGGTGGTAAATGTTTGAATTTATCACCGATTTTTGGTGCTCGTGGCCGGACTTGAACCGGCACGGGTGTTATCCCGAGGGATTTTAAGTCCCTTGCGTCTGCCTATTCCACCACACGAGCATATTTATTCAGTTTTTGTATAAAATTCTCTGTATTTTCAATACACAGAGGATTTTAAGTCCCTTGCGTCTGCCTATTCC
>JAIDOO010000075.1 GCA_029063275.1 Clostridia bacterium | reverse complement strand
GTGTAGTCCACTTTATCGAAGATATCAACAAGGGCAAAAACACTCTGTTCGAATCACCCGTTTATTTCGAAGAACACGAGGGCGACGATAAATTCCTTGAAGTTGCCATTCAGTATAACGACGGATATTCCGAGCAGATTTTCCCGTTCTCTAACAATATCCGTCAGCCCGACGGCGGTACCCACCTTGACGGCTTTAAAAACGCTTTGACCAAGGTCATAAACGACGCGGGCAGACAGCTCAATATTCTGAAGGAAAGCGAAAAGCTTTCTGGCGAGGACGTGCGCGAAGGTATTACCGCAGTCGTTTCCGTAAAAATAGCCGACGCACAATACGAGAGCCAGACGAAGAGCAAGCTTTGCTCGACCTACGTCAGAACGTTCGTATACAAGGCTGTAGTAGACAAATTCGGTACCTACCTCGAAGAGCACCCCGCAATCACCAAAGAGCTTATTATGCGTTGTGTTACGGCGCAGCGTGCGAGAGAAGCCGCAAGGCTTGCGCGCGAGGATACGCGCAGAAAGGGCGTCCTCGAAAGTACTAAGCTCCCCGGCAAGCTTGCGGACTGCTCGGATAAGCGTTCGGAACTCTGCGAAATTTATATCGTTGAGGGCGACAGCGCGGGCGGTACGGCAAAGCAGGGCAGGGACAGACGTTTCCAGGCGATACTTCCCCTGCGCGGCAAAATATTGAACGTTGAAAAAGTAAGAATTAACCGCGTACTTGAAAACGAAGAAATCAAAGCAATGATTACTGCGTTTGGTTGCGGCATACAGGAAAACTTTGACGAGAGCAAGCTCCGTTACGACAGAATTATAATTATGACCGACGCCGATGTAGACGGCTCGCACATAAGAATACTGCTTTTAACTTTCTTCTTCCGCTATATGCGCCCGCTTGTTGAAAACGGACACGTTTACGCGGCACAGCCGCCCCTTTACAAGGTTTCCGGCAAGGGCATAGAGGATAAATATTTGTATGACGATAAGGCGCTTGAAGATTTCAGAAACAGCTATAACGGCAAATTCGAGCTTCAACGCTACAAAGGTCTGGGCGAAATGAATAAGGAACAGCTTTGGGAAACCACAATGGACCCCGCAACGCGCACGCTGTTAACAATTAACGTAGAAGACGCTTTTGATGCCGATAAAACTTTTGCGCTGTTAATGGGCGAGCAACCCGAATTGCGCAGACAGTTTATAGAAGAAAACGCCAAGCTCGTTGAAGAGCTTGACGTGTAAGGAGAGAGTATGGCAAAGAAAGTTACCAGTCCCGAGCTTACCGAAGAGTTTAAAAAGACTCTGGCAATGACAAAAATGCTCGACGTTGAAGTTGACGAAGAGCTTAAAAAATCTTTCATCGCCTACGCAATGGCGGTAAACGTTTCGCGTGCGATTCCCGACGTGCGCGACGGTTTAAAGCCCGTTCACAGGCGTATTCTCTACTCGATGCACGAGTTGGGACTTTACTCCGACAAGGCGTTCAGAAAATGCGCCCGTATCGTCGGTGATTGTCTTGGTAAATATCACCCTCACGGCGACAGCTCGGTTTACGACGCGCTCGTCAGACTTGCACAGGACTTTTCGATTAATTTCCCCCTTGTAGAAGGACACGGCAACTTCGGCTCGGTCGACGGCGACCCCGCCGCGGCAATGAGATATACGGAAGCAAGACTTTCAAAGCTCTCTTCCGAAATGCTTCGTGATTTAGACAAAGAAACGGTTGATTTTTACCCCACGTTCGACGACACGGGTATGCAGCCCACGGTATTGCCTTCGCGTTTCCCCAATATGCTTGTCAACGGGTCGGACGGTATCGCAGTCGGTATGGCGACCAATATCCCGCCCCACAACCTCGGCGAGTGTATAGACGGCGTTATCGCAATGATTGATAATCCCGAAATCGACGTAGACGGGCTTATGGAGCATATCCCCGCCCCCGACTTCCCTACCGGCGCGTTGATTATGGGCAGAAGCGGAATCCGCAGAGCGTATAAGACGGGTAAGGGTAATATAACAATCCGTTCGCGCTGTGATATCGAAGAATACCAAAGCGGAAATATGACCAGAACGAGAATTATCGTAACCGAAATTCCCTATCAGGTCAATAAAGCAAAGCTGATTGAAAGTATTGCAAACCTTGTCAAGGACAAGAGGATTGAGGGAATTTCCGATATCCGCGAAGAGTCCGACAGGGACGGTATGCGTATCGTTATCGAAATCAAAAAGGACGCAAATGCGCAGGTTGTTTTAAATACTCTGTATAAGCACACCAACTTGCAGATTTCCGACGGTATTATAATGCTTGCCCTCGTTGACGGCACGCCCAAGATACTTAATTTAAGAGAGTGTATTTATTACTACCTCGAACACCAGAAAGAAATTATAACACGCAGAACCAAATACGACCTTGCCAAGACAGAAGAGCGCGCGCATATTTTACGCGGACTCGTAATCGCTCAGGCAAGCATCGAAGAAGTTGTAGAGGTCTGCCGTAAAGCGGTTGACAAATCGGACTGCGTTAAAAAACTTACTTCAAAATTCCTGCTTGACGAAAGACAGGCAACTGCGGTTGCGGAATTAAGACTGTACCGCTTGTCCCATCTCGAAGTCGACAAGCTCAAAGAAGAGCTTGATATGCTTGAAAAGCAGATAGCGGATTTCAAAGATATACTCGCACACGAAAAGAGGGTTTACGAAATTATCAGAAGCGACCTTCTTGAAATCAAGAAAAAATATCCCTCGGAAAGAAAGACCGAGCTTGCAGTAGACTTCGGCGAAATAGAAGACGCGGATTTGATTCCCGTAGAACAGGTAGTTGTTTCGATGACTCACTCGGGCTATGTAAAACGCCTTCCCGTTGCCGAATACCACGCGCAGAACCGCGGCGGTACGGGCATTACGGCGCACAGACCCAAGGACGAGGACTTTGTCGAAAGAATGTTTATCTGCTCGTCGCACGACGACATTCTGCTGTTCTCTTCAACGGGTAAGGTGTACAGCATAAAGGCATACGAAATTCCCGAAGCAAACAGACTTGCTCGTGGCAGGGCGTTTGTAAATATCGTTCAGATAGCTCAGGACGAAAAAATCAACGCTATGATTCCCGTCGAGCATAAGACCAGCGGATTTGTAGTGTTTGCCACCAAGAAGGGTCAGATTAAAAAGACGAGAATGAGGGAGTTTGCAAGCATTAAGCGTAACGGCAAAATTGCAATCAAACTCACAAACGAAGATAAACTTATTGCTGTAGAATTTACCACCGGTAAAAACGAGATAATGATTGCTTCGCGTACCGGTAAATGTATCCGTTTCCACGAAAAAGACGTGCGCAGCACAGGTCGCGGTACGGCAGGCGTAAGGGCAATGAAGCTCTCGGGCGCCGACTGCCTTGTAGATATGCTTATAGTCGATAAAACCAAAGACGTATTAACGGTTACCTCAAAGGGCTTTGGTAAGCGTACAGATATCGATGAATACAGAACGCAGGGCAGAGCCGGTATGGGTCTTAAAGCAGGCGTATTCAATAGCGTAACCGGTTACCTTGTAAGCCTTAAACAGGTTAATGACGACAACGACGTAATGGTTATATCCGATTCGGGCATAATCATAAGAATGCACTGTACAGGCATTTCAAAGATAGGCAGAAACACAAAGGGCGTTAGACTTATGAGGTTGAAAAACGGCTCGGTCGCAACGGTTGCGATAACCGACCGCGACGAGGAAGCCGAGGCGCAGGAAGCGGTTGAGTCCGTAACTCCCGAAGAGGCGGCGGTGCTCGAATTGAAGGAAGGCGCGGCGGAAACTGCTCAGGTTGTTGAACCCCCCAAAGAGGAAGTAAAGGAAAAACCTGCGGCAAAAAAGAAGCCTGCAAAAAAGGAATAACAACACAAAATAAAACGGAGCTTTAAAAGCTCCGTTTTTTTGTTTTAAAATTTATTCGGTCGGTTGTGCGGGAGGCGCAGGAGGCGCGGGCGGCGTTTGGGGCGCCGTGTGCTTATGTTTTTGTTTTGCGTTTGTAGCCGCCGACGGCATAATTACG
>JAIDOO010000074.1 GCA_029063275.1 Clostridia bacterium | reverse complement strand
TATAGACTGCGTGGGCTTCGTTGCGGACGGAGCTTCCGGATTCGAAGAGGACGGCAAACCCCGTCTTGTCAACACGCCGTGGAGCGACAGCCCCCTGCCTTTTTCCGAGGCGGCGGCGCTCGGCACCGAAAAGGTTATAAGCGAACATTCCACAATAGGAATACTGGTAACTACCGACGGCAGTATCGCCGATATTGCACGCGAGGGCTATATCGAGGCGGAGGAGCGCACAGTTAAAAGACTGAGCAATATAGGCAAACCCTTCGTTATCGTTTTAAACTGCGTAGACCCCGGCACTGCGGCGGCGCGCGCCCTCAAAGCCGAGCTCGAAGCAAAGTACGGGACGACGGTTATCGCCACCAACTGCGAAAGACTGGACGCCGACGGGCTTATGAATATTTTAAAGGCAGTATTGTTTGAATTCCCCGTAACGTCGTTCGACGTAAATATTCCCGATTGGATGAGATTTCTGCCTCCCGATTCTTCCGCAGTGTGCGAGCTTTTAGACAGGGTCCGCGCCGTCGCTCCGCAGATTTCAAGAATGAAGGACTGCTCCGTTCTCGACAATATGACGGAGGGTTGCGGATACTGGAACGAAGAGGCGAACATTTCGTTAAATCTTTCTGACGGCAGGGCAGAAATCACCGCCTTTGCAAAGGACGGTATTTTCTACAATATGCTGTCTGAAATTGCGGGCGACGAAATTGCGGACGAATTTACCCTTATGCGCTACGTCCGCGGAACTGCGGAAGCAAAGCGCAGTTACGATAAAATTAAGGACGCGTTCGAGTGCGCCAAAATCAACGGCTACGGCATTGTCCAGCCCGACGACTCTGATATGAGTTTAGAGCAGCCCAAAATGGTGCGCCAGGGCGGAAGCGTGGGAATAAAGCTCCGTGCCACCGCGCCCAGCTATCACATTGTTAAAATAGACGTAACGGGCGAGGTCAGCCCCATAATGGGAAGCGCCGCGCAGAGCGAGGGCATTGTTCAGGGTATGATGAACGGCTTTGAGAACAATCCCGAGGGAATGTGGGATACCAACGTATTCGGCAAATCTCTCCGCGGTATGGTAAAGGAAGGGCTTTCGGGCAAGGTTTCGGGTATGCACGACGAAACGAAAAACAAAATGCGCCGTGCGATAACCAGAATAGTAAACGAGGGCAAGGGCGGAGTTATCTGCATAATTCTTTAATAAATTAAATTTAACGGGCTCTGCGGAATAGTCGCAGAGCCCGTTAATATTTTAAATTACTTTTTTCCGCCGTTTTCTTTTTTAAGTCCGTCGGGAATAAGCATACTGCCGTCGGGATTGACGATTGCGGCGGTATTTTTAAGCCCTGCGATGTACGCGACGTACTGTTCTTCGGTCAATTTTGCTATTTTATTCTTCTTTTTACCCATAAAAAAACCTCCGTTCCGATCTGTGATTATTATGCTCGACGGCGCGTTTTTTATACCCGTTTTTAAAATTGACCCCCATATATGCCCCGTTTAACCCCTTTTTTTAAAAAAATTACCAAAAAAAAGTAGCTATTTATATTTACTTTTCGTATAAATTGGTGTAAACTATAAAAAGAGAATTTGTTTTTCTACTCCTTTTGGGGGGATTTAACACATAAGAGGTGCAAAATGGCTTTAGGAAGAAACAACAACTCCGCAGGGGACGAAAATAATATCCCCAAGAAAGCGGACGTCATTTTAAGGGCGAACCAGGCAATTGCCAACAAGCAGGACGAGTTAATCAAGCAGACCAAGATTAACAACACCCGCGTTGAAGCGATGCTGGAAAATTTTTCGAAGAATTTACAGGAAACGGCTAACGCCACAAAACAGACCGGCGAGCTTTTCAAACAGCTTCAAAGCGAAAACCAGACTTTACGTCAGGAGCTTTTGTACATTGCGAAGCAGAACGAAAATATTTATGCCGGACTTGCCGACAGGATAAACGAGCTTTTCGACGAGGCGAAAAAGCGTGAAAGCGCTTACGTAAGTCTTGCGGACAGAGTAAACGACGTGTGCGAGCAAATCAGGCAGAGCAAGGACGAGAATTACGCGCTCACCGAAAGGCTTACCGTTCTGACCGAGGAAACACAGCGCGGCGAAAGCGATTACAGCGAGCTTTTGTTGAAGCTTTCCGAAATTTCGGACCGCATCAAAAATACAGAGGACTGCTATAACGAAATTGCCGAAAAAATCGAGCATATCCATATCGCGGCAGAGGAAGGGGTTGAAACGGTACAGATTGACGAGCCCTTCTACGCAAATCTTGCCGACAGGATTTCGGAGCTGTCCGAGCAGTCCAGGCGCAGTGAAACCGCCTATCAGGACCTTGCTTATAAAATGGAGGACGTTTGCGACAGCGCAAAGCGCAGTGAAAACGTTTACAGCGAGCTGTCTACAAAGCTTGTAGACCTTTCCGAGCAGTCCAGGCGCAACGAATCGGCTTACACCGCCCTTTCGGACAAGCTTGACGCCGTTTCGGTAAGAGTACAGCTTTACGGCGAAGAGAGCGCGAGAGCCGCTGCTGCGGCGGCCGCACAGTCGGCTAATTCCGTGCCCGTAGTACCTACGCCGATGCCTTACCAGACCTTTGTCAAAGAGGACGTAGACTACGACAAGCTCGCGGAAAAGGTTGCGGAGCGCGTTTCCGCACGCGAGGTTATTTCACCCGATTATATCGCTTCGAAGGTTGCCGAACAGATTATCGTTCCCGCGCCCGAAGCGGATTCGACCAACGTCAACATAAAGCTTGACGAGGGAAATATTGCAAGACAGGTTGCGGATTATCTCAACCTTAACGGATTAAATACAAACGTAACGGTTGACGAGGAAAAAATCGCCCGCCACGTTGCGGAACTTATAAACGTAAACGGCGTCAAAGTCGTTTCGGAAACTTACGCACAGCCTGCTTCCCAGTCTTACCAGTCTGTCATCGACGAGGAAGAGCTTGCCGACAGAATAGCTTTGAAGGTCGGCAGTCTCAAAGCGGAAGACTTTGAAATTCTCGTGGACGACGACGGCTGTTCGTCGATTTCCAAATCGATTGCGGACAAGCTCGACTATGCGGCTATTTCCGAGGCGGTTGCAGACAAGTTACGTTATGCGCTTGACCTTGCGCAGTCGGAAGAGCCCGATTACGAGGAAATGGCGGCGCGCATCAGCGAAAAGATTACTGTTGCCGGTATAAACGAGGACGCGATTGCGGACAAAGCCGCGGCAGTGCTTTCAAACTATCTGCCCGACTTCGATATGGACGAAATTTCCGCAAAGGTTACCGACGCGGTTATAGACGTTCTCAACGCGCAGTTTGCTAACCAGCCCATAGGCAATGTAGATATTGATAACGAAAAACTCAGCAACGAAATTTCCGAAAGACTTATCGAGTCGCAGGCGGACCACGACTATGACATTGTTATAGACGAGGACGGAATTTCGCGTATGACGGTGCTTGTTGCTGAAGAAATAGAAAAGGGCACCGACTCGCGCTTTACCCAAATCGAGGGCGCGATTGCCGAGATTAAAGAAATGCTCGCAAATGGTACGGCTGAAAACGTTGAAACAGTCGATACTGCCGTAACGGACGAGAGATTGAACGCAATCGAAGACGCAATCGCCGAAATCAAGGGTATGCTCGAAGAGGGCGTAAATACCAACCCCGGCGAAGTAATAGAAGAACGCTTCAACAAGATCGAAGAGGCAATCGCAGAGATTAAAGAAATGCTTGAGGGCGGCGCTTCAGAAAACGTTGAAGCAGTTGACACTGCCGTAACGGATGAGAGGCTGAACGCCATCGAAGACGCAATTGCGGAAGTTAAAGAAATGCTCGCAAACGGCGACGAGACGGCAGAGCCCGTATCCGAAGAGCGCCTTAATAACATCGAGCAATCAATTGCCGACATAAAGAGCATACTTGAAAGCGGCGCGGTCGGCGGCGTTGACACGATTGTCGAGGAGCATTTCAACGACGAACGCCTTAACGCAATCGAAGACACAATCGCAGAAATCAAAGATATGATAGCAAGCGGCGCGGTTGAAGGCTCCGAAAACGTTTCAGACACTGCCGCAGACGAGCGCTTCAACACCATTGAAGAAGCAATCGCCGAAATCAAGGAGATGCTTGCAAACGGCACTGTTGAAAGTGTGGAAACGGCAGACAGCGCGGTAACCGAAGAGCGCTTCAACAGCATAGAAGAGGCAATAGCAGAAGTTAAAGAAATGCTCGTAAACGGCACTGTTGAAAGCGTGGAAACGGCAGACAGCGCGGTAACCGAAGAGCGCTTCAACAGCCTTGAAGAGGCAATAGCAGAAGTTAAAGAAATGCTCGCAAACGGCGGCGAAACCGCAGAGCCCGTATCCGAAGAGCGTCTTAATACCATAGAGAAAGCCGTTGCCGACATAAAGAGCTTACTTGAAAGCGGCGCGGTCGGCGGCGTTGATACGATAGTCGAAGAACACTACAACGACGAACGCCTTAACGCTATCGAAGACACTATGGCAGAAATCAAGAGTATGCTCGAAAGCGGCGTAAACGCAAATGCGGATACCGCCACTAACGAAAGATTTACCGCTATCGAGGATTCGGTTGCGCGTATAACCGAAATGCTTGAAAACGCCGTAAATAACGACGAGGCAAAAATCACAGAAGAGCGCTTTAACGCGGTAGAGCTGAGAATTGCCGAAATCAAAGATATGATAGCGGGCGGTGTAATAGTCGACGAGGACGAGGACGGCGTTGACGACCGCTTCAACAAAATCGAACTCAAAATATCGGAAGTTAAGGAAATACTCGAAAACGGAGCGCTGATAGCAGGCGCACCCGTAAGCGAGGCGGCGGCTTCTTCCGCAGTCGAAAAGCAGGAAGAGGAACCCCTTTTGAAGGTAAGCGAAATTATTTCGCAACCCGCTCCGATAATTATCCAGATGCCTGCGGCGCCTGCTCCCGCTCCCGTTGAGGAAGAGGAAGAAGACGAGGAAGAGGACGACGATTACGACTTGGACGACGAGGACAAACTGGAAAAGGATAACGACGACAGCGGCGACGGCGAGGATTTGTACTTCGGCGAGGAGGGCGTGGACTTCTCTAATATGATGAAGTTTAACCGCTCGTTCATTGCAAGAATTATTCAGGGTACCGACCAGCAGAAGAATTTTTACGGCGCGGTAAAGCAAGCGCTCCTTTCCTATAAAAAGGTAAACTCGAACATTGCCTGGGGCGCCGAGCGCTTTAACAAGGGCAGGGAAACCATTGCGCGTTTTAAAATACGCGGAAAGACGCTGTGCCTGTATCTTGCGCTTGACCCCGACGAATACGCAACAAGCGTTTACCACCATGCGGACGTGTCCGACAACAAGTCGATGCACGGTACGCCCATGATGGTTAAAATCAAGAGCCCGTTGGGAGTTAAAAAGGCTATAAGGCTTATCGACGATATGCTGGCAAAGCGCAACGGTGAAAAGCGTTTTGTTGCCGAGCGTGATTACGCGGCGATGTATCCTTACGAAACTATCGAGGAACTTATCGAGGACGGCTTGGTTAAGGACGTCAACAAATAATGCTTCTGCGGTTGGGTTTTGCAGGGTTCATGTTGGTTTTAAACAAAAGAATTAAAGGTTAAGGCAGTGGCGACGCGCCACAAAAGGGGGTTGTTTTATCGACCCTCTTTTATTTGTAAAAGTAAAATTATTCAAGGAAAATTTAATGGAAAAGGAAAAAAGAGACGCGCAGCAGGACAAATTTAAGCGGCGCGGCAAAGAACAAAGAACGGGCTTAAAAGAAGTCCGCAGTGAAAGTAACAGAAAAAAGGACAAAAACACGGCGAAAGCAAAGCCGAAATTCCGCGAGGCAAAACAGCAGGACGGAAATATAAATTTAAAACGGCAGGAAGGAAAGACCAAGGCGGAAAGCAGGGAAAAAAG
>JAIDOO010000073.1 GCA_029063275.1 Clostridia bacterium | reverse complement strand
TTGCCAAGCCGCACCAACCGACGTACTTCGCAAGCGTTTTCTGTTCGTCTTTCGTCGGCTCGCGCCGCTCGATGTCCAAACGCTTTAATAGCCGTATCGCTTCGATATTGCTATTAAATCTTGCTTTCGCGCCGCCAAGCTCGCTTTGGTCTAACCCGATCTCGTTCAAGTCGGTATTTTCGGCGGCAGACTTTTCTGCGGCTTTCGGGGTAAATTCTACGGGTTTGAGTATGCCGCTTTTAATGAGCTGTTCCCACTCCTCATCTTCTTCGGCGTCAAGGTCGCGCAAGTTCTCAGTTTCATCGGGCGCATTATCGTTGCCGAGCGACATATATTCGCCGCTGTCGATGAGCTTGCCGATTCGTTCCGCGAATTGAGTTAATGAGAAAGTAAACTTTTCTTTCGTGTTACCGTTTTCGTCGTACTGCGTTAGCCAAAATTCATTGATATTAAAGCGCAAACGGTAGTCATCGCCTGCCTGTACCGTGTTTCCGTATTCGGTACGCAAGTAAGGCACAAACCAATCTTTGTTGTTAAGATATTCGGCTTGTATTCTTGCTTTTCGCTCGTCGTCAGCGGCACAAATAACGTGTTTCACAAACTCGTCTTTTAACCGTTCTCCACGCTCGAATCTTTCTCTATCTGCTTTCTGTTGAATTTTGTACTGTGCGTACTTTTCCTTTTCGATTGCCGATAAGTATTCGTCATCGTCAATTAAGTCTGCAATCCCTATCGCTAATTGCTTCCAATTCAGACTGACAACTATATCGTTTTCGGGGTGTGCTTTATCGCGGAAAGCATAGTTCACGCCTTTCCCCGTGCATTGCAATTCCCTATCGCCCAAGTACGCGCCGTAGTTGCCGCCGTATTCTTTCTTAATTAAGGCAATAAAGTCGCTCTCCGACGGGTTAGCCTTGTATGCGTCGTAAATACGGAATTTATTATGTTCCGTACCGCCACCGTACTTGCTACCCCAATCTATGACTTGTTCTTCTGGCGTTTTTTCCTGTTGTTTACCGTCAAGTAAGTCAAAGAACGTAAGTTGCGGTTTTTCTTTGCGCTTTCGGCTCTGTATGGGCTTGCTCTGTTTGGGTTTCGCCTGTGGACGCTGTTCCTTTTCGCTCTCGGCTTGTTCTTCTTCCTCGTCTATGTACTCGTCATAGTCCGTGTTTGTATTCCAATTTTTAAGACCGTCGTCAAGCTCGTCCTGCTCGGCGGCTTCTTCGTCCTCA